>NZ_JBQXEZ010000004.1:0-162539 GCF_052618305.1 Desulforudis sp. DRI-14
GGATCTCCTTGTAAACCAAGGCTTTAGAGATAGTTTAACGGATAGAGCGCTGAGCCAAAGGTCGCTAAGCGGCCGCTGTTGGCCGTTAGCTGTTGGCAGTTGGAAACCTTGGGTTGAACTTGTGTACTGACAGCTGATTTCCGACAGCCCGATACCTAACATCTAAGAGCTGACATCGACCGGCGGGCCTTGCTTGCGGTTCAGGCGCAGGCTTTCCGCGAGCAAAAAGCCCACGAAGAGCAGCAGGGTGACGACGCTAAAGAGAATGTTAAAACCCCAGAAGACGGAGATCAGAAGGGCCGTGCTGAAGAGCACGGTCAGTGTTTTCAGGGTAAAACAGCAGGCGGTGGAAGGACTGCAGGATAGGCCTTCCAGGTGCTCGGTTGTTTCCTGATTGACGAACAGGAATCCTTTTTGAAGCATGAATCTCACCGCCCACACCAGGATGAAGCCCGCTGCGGTCAGCGGAACAAGCACGTTCAGGTCGGTGATGCCGAAGGCCCGGATCACGACGAGCAGGTAGCCGACAAAGACCGCCGCGAAAAGCCACCGCTTGGGGTAGACCTTGATGTTGTAATAGTCCGGAAACATCAAGGGGGCCATGGAACGCGAAAAAACGAGCAGTCCGCACTTTAAAGGGTTGGGGATGAAGAAAGAGTACAGTTTCTTGATCTTCTTGGTGTTCCGCATCAGCAGGGGCGCCGCCAGCGTCATGGCGAAAACGTACACGCCCGTTAACTGGTAAAGCTCCGGGGAAATAGCCCCGGTCTGGTTGCCCACGGTGGCGTAGATCATGGCATACTCGCCCCGTGAAACCAGGCCCGTCCCGACGGCTACGGCGGCCAGCGGGGGAAGGCCTCCGAGGAAAGCCACCGAGGTGCTCACCGTAAGTTCGATGAAGATGGACACCGCCAGGACTATGCCCAGCAGCCAGGCCACCTTGGGAATGAGCGTCGGGTTGATCAGCATGCCGAAGGCCAGGAAGAAAACGACCAGGAAACCGTCTTTAAAGGGTGCTATCTTGCGGTGGATGCGCTCTTCCAAATCCTTGCTGTTGATGATCATGCCCAGTACAAAGGCGCCGGCGGCCGAAGGCAGGCCCAGTTCGACGGCCCCGGCTGCGGCCAGGAGCACCGCTCCGGCGATGACGGCGACGAACAGTTCATCGGAATCCAGTTGTTCCAGCCATCCCGCAATATACGGGAAACCCTTCGCGACAACAATGATGAAGGCGGCGTAGAACAGGATCGCCTTGGTGGCGACCATGCCCGCCGCGCCGACCTGCACCATCCCCGTTACGGCGATGCCGGTCAGGATGCCCAGGGTGATAATGGCCACGAAGTCCTCGAAGACCATGACGCCCATTAGGACCTCGGCGTCGCGTGTGGCCGTCCTTTTAAGGTCGAAAAGGAGCTTGGCGGTGACGCCGCTCGAGCTGATGGCGACGATGGCCGCCAGGAACAGGCGGTCGATATCGCTCCAGCCCAGCATAAGCCCGATAAGCAGCCCCGCACCCATTTGGGCCAGGATTTTCGTAGAGCCCACGATCAGCGCGGAGTTCTTAATCTGCGAAAAGCGGGAGATGGAAAACTCAAGGCCCAGGAAGAACATCAAAAAGACCACGCCGAGTTCGGCCAGGGTATGGATCAGATCGACTTCCTTAACCAGGCCGAGAACGTTGGGCCCGATAAGGGTTCCCAAAACGATGTAGCCCACAATAACGGATTGGCCGATCTTGTGGGCTAGGTAGGCACCTAGGAATCCGAAGAAAAAGACGAGTCCGAGTTCAAGAATAAGGCTGTGTTCGTGCAATAGCTACCAGCTCCCAATAAAGAAGTCGGAGGCCTGAGGTCGGAAGTCCGACTCGATGAAATTCCTCCGGAATTTCTCTCCGAATTCTCTTAGCCTGGGTTAAGTTTTAAGAGCCCTGTAGGAGTTTACGGAATTCCCCGAATCTTTTGCCCAGCACAACAGCGGTGTCGCCGAGCTCGAACCGGCAGTCCGGACCGGGATTGGCAATACTGTTTTCACCACGGATAACGGCGATCACCGAAACCCCCGTACGCTGACGGATGGCCAGTTCGGCGATGGTTTTGCCGATGACGGGAGAGCCTTCCTCGATCTTGAACCATTCGATGCGCAGCCCTTCGATGGCTACCTCCAGGTCCTCGACGGCCTTGGGGCGGAAGATGGCCCCGGAGAGAATCGCCCCCACCTGCCGGGCTTCGTCGTCCTGCAGCACCACGCTGGCGATCGGCTCATCGTCCTTATCCATGATATAGACTTCGCGCTTGCCGTCGTGATGGACGACGATGCTCAGCCTTTCCTTGCTGTACGTGCGCAGGCTGAATTTCTTGCCCAGCCCGGGCAGGTCGGCTTCTTGAAGATGGGCCACCGGCGTCACCTCCAATACTGGCCCTAGGGGATATCCTTCGATTTGCCGGACGGTTTTCCTTTTGCAAATACTCTCAAACTATTATCGCTTGTTTTCAGGGATCGTGCAAATCATACTGGGCGCCAGCCGAATGGCGAATATGCTGAATATTCAAGAGACAAACCTTATACCCTACACCCCACCCCTTACGCCCTACACCCTACCGGCCCCAGACCTTGCGGCCGACCTCCAAATCGTGCAGCGGGATCAGGATGTCGGGGGCGGCCTCCTTAACGCGCCGTGCGCTTTCATAGGCCTCGATGACGTTGATGTGGACTCCCGGCGCAACAACCGGCCCCTTAGCCGGGAAGTTCTCGCGGTTGCAGCAGAATCCCGTGAGGATCGCCTTTCCCGCCGGCGTGTTGACCACAACCGACTGGCCGCCGGGGGTATGGCCCGGGGTCAGCATGACGCTGACGCCGTCGACGATCTCCGCGTCCCCGTCCACCGTCACGACGTCCACGCCGTCCAGTACGTCCGGGTAGTAACGGTGGTCGATCGGGTGGGGGTCCAGGAAGAACTCGTACTCCTTTTGCTGGACGTAGACTTTGGCGTTGGTGCACTTGTAATCGTTTTCGCAGTGATCGTTGTGCAGGTGGGTGTGGATGATGATGTCGATGTCCTCGGGCTTAAGCCCGACTTTGGCCAGCGCCGATTCGAAGTCGAGGATGTCCAGCCCGTATTTCTCCCCGACCTCCGGGGGGACCATGAACTGCTCCAGGCCGGTATCCACCAGGATCTTTTTGTCGCCGCCCTCGAGGTAGAAGACGTAAATGGGGATCCAGATGCGCTTGCCGTAGCCCTTCAGGTAGGTCATGATGCCCTGGTCGGTCTCGTTGGCGCCGACGACCAGGGGGTGAATGATGTATTCCGTCACTTCCGCACCGCTCCTCTCCTTTGATCCGGACATGTACCCTTGAGATAATGGTATCACCGTTCCCAACAATCGCCAACTGCCGCCTACGGCATGCCCAGCCGCAATTTGGCGGCTTCATCCGCCAGTTCGGGATTCAGGGCTATCTCACGCTGCATAAGTTCCCTGAACTCACCGAACAGTTCCTCGACGGCTTCCGGGACAAGGGAGTGGTAGCTCCACACTTGACCTTCCGCTCATCGACGAGGCCGGCCAGGCGCAGGACTTTTAAATGCTGCGAGACGCGCGGCTGGCTCATCTGGAGCGCCTCGGCGATCTCGCAGACGCACAACTCGCGTTCGTGTAGAAGCTGCAGTATCTTGAGACGCGTAGGCTCTCCCAAAGCTCTGAGCCTCTCCGCCAGCTCCCGCAAATCTCATTACTCCAGCTGTTGTCACCGTTTCGGTAGTGAAAATGTGAGGGTCTAACCCCACAAACAAAAGGCCTCTTTCAAGAAGCCTTTGTTCAGACACAAGGGTTAAGTCTTTTTGCTTTCTACTGCGGATTTAAGCGGCGGGACCAGAGCAGCGTGCCCAGGACCAGGGTGGCTCCGGCCATGAGGTAGGGCAGGTAGTGGTCGCCGGTGTTAGGCATGCCCCCGCCGCCGAAAGTGGCCGTTACCTGCTCGGTTTGCGGCGGCCTGCTGGCCGCCGGCGTTTCAGGCGGAACGATTAACGGTTCCTGGGGCAGTTGCTGCTCCGGCGGGGTCAAGGGTTCATCACCCTCATCACGGCCTTTGTCGCCGCCGTGTTCGCCGGGCCCGCCGCCGCCGGTGCCGCGGCTGATAAACACGAAATCTGCGTGAGCTTTCTGGCCCTTAAGAGTGTTTCCGGCGTTTTGCGGCAGGCTGACGGTCAGGCTCAAGACTCTTTCCCCCGTGGGGGCGATATTCCCCAGCGGTATTTCGCCGCCCGTCAGGGATCCCTGGTACAAGATCGCCGTCCCCGAGGCGTTTCGGACGTCAATGGTTAAGGCCTGAAGAAGGGTGATTCCGTCGAGGGCGACTACCTGAAGAGAGCAGCGATAAGGGCCGCTGCCGGCGTTGCGGATCGCCAGAAGCCGCTCGACCGATTTCCCCGGGGCCAGGTTGGTGGCCACGAACAGCGGGGTGCCCTCGGGGTCGAAGCGGATTCCTTGGTCATTAAGGGTCGCGGTGAGGTCGGTCGCGCCCCGGGCCGCCGCGTTCGGGAGGAGAAGCAGGATAAGAAGGGCCAGGCATGGGACCGTCCCCAACCTGCACAGCGCTTTATCCTGTTTTGTCGGTCGGCTTGTTGCCAGCCTTGCCATCGTCGGGACACCTCCGTGTTTCGCGTGGACCTTGAGCTTGGAAGGTTAGGTGCGGACGGGCAAACAATACGGACTGCCATGGAATATGGACGGGGGCCCCGCTGTACCAGGCGCCGGCCCCCGCAGTCCTTCAGCTTGCTATTCAGGCAGGTCCAGGTAAGCCCATGTGGGAAGGGCGTTATCCAAAGTCCCACCGGCAGTAACGTAGAACGTGATATCCTGTCCTACGTAGCCGGTGAGGTCAAGGCTCTTCGTCTGCCAGCCGGTGGATACCAGGCCTTCACCATCTCCGAACGCCGTAGTAGAGAAGCTGTCAATGACGGTGGAGCCGGCCATCGCCGTAACCGTATACGTAAAGTTATCGTAAGGATCATAGTCATAGGTAAAAATGTTGTAAGCGAAGACCAGGTTCGACCCCAGCGCGGTGAAGGTCTGGGAGATCGCATTGTCTCCTTCTGGTTGCTCACCCGGCGATCCGCCGTTATCATCTCCCAGCCTGGCCATGTAGCTGCCCCACATCGGTGACGCGAAGCCGTCGGCCCCGACAACCGCCACGCTGTCAGCTTCACTGACTTTCGTCCAGCCGCTCAGGTTTCCGTCTTCAAAGCCGGCGTTGATCAGCCCGGCGTTGGATGGGGTGGTCGCTACCTGCTCGGCGTGGAAGGTGAGGCTGATCGTGGCGCTCTTACCTTGCAGGTTGTTGCCGGCGGAGGTCGGGAGCTTAATCGTGAAGGTCTTGTCTTCCTGTGCGCCGGAAGCCAGGTTCAGGTTGAGGACGTGGTCGGTCAGCGAAGGCAGGGGCATCTCCGGCCCGCCGTCGATCGACACTACCAGGGCGTCGTAAAGGTCGCTGTCTCCGCCTTCCAGGGCTGCAGAAACCTTGTACCAGAAGGGCAGGCTGCCCAGGTTCTTGACGGTGACCGTATAGGATGTGCTCTTGCCGGGCTCGCCCATAAAATTCATAGTCCCGGTGTTGGCTCCGGCGTTGGAAGCTCCAATGATTAGGGTGCCGGATGTGAAGACGTTGTCGTCGTTGCTGGCCGTGGCGGTGAACCAGGCCAGCGTCCCCCCGGCGGCCAGGCCCAGCACCAGCACGGCGTAGACCATGACCAGTAAAACGCTTTTACGCATCTTCTCATTCCTCTCGTTCTAGGATCAACAGTACATCCCGTACGGCTTGCTTAACCCGGTCGGGGCTACGGCTGTCGCCAATGCAGGGACGGTTCTTGATAACCGCCGTACGGGATGCTCTGGATTCTAGCTTTAGGCCTGGATGGCATAGACCGAAAAGGCGACAACAGGTTCAAGCCCCTGAAGGGCATTCCCGGCGCTGGTGTCCATCTCCACCTCGAAAGACAGGTGCAGGTTCGAGCCATTCTGGGCGCCGAGAAAAGGCTGGGCCGCGGTCGGGTACTGGCCTTCCAGCAACTGGTCGAGGGTCCCGTCAAAGAGAACGCTGCCCGGGCTGCTGCTGACGAAGACCTTGACGTTCATTTTCTCCGCCCAGGCCTGAGCCAGGGCCGGGTCGTCGATACCGGTAACCTCAGCTGAGAGCCCGTTCAGCTTGACATGCAGGCTGCCTTGGTTGTAGACGACAAGCTGGCGGGTTTCTGTCTTTCCCGGGTACCACTGGCCGGTGGCATGGTCAGGCCAGCTCGGGTCGCTGAAGTTCCCTTGCTCCCGCGTGGTGTAGAACATCGGTCCGGGGATCGGGTCGCCGAGATTGCGCTCGGCCGTGATCTTGACTGTGCCGGCTATAAACTCGTTTCCCTCGTTCGTGTCCTGGCTCGTAAACCAGGCCAGGGTCGCTCCTCCCATCAGGAAGGCGGCCAGGCATACCAGGGCGGTCATGAAGAGCAGTTTACGCACCCGGGTACTCCCCCTTTACTACAGAATGGTTTGGGTTAGAGGCTGGTGTTGTCCTGGATGGCTTCGAACTCGATGTCCCCGCTCCAGGTCTGGTTCTGGTGCTCGTTACCGGCGGAGGCCATCATCCGGACCTGTGCCGGCAAGCTGACCGTAGCACCGGAAGCAATGGCATTGCCATTTTCTACTAGGAACCACGTGTTAAGGACACTGGTCAGGGGCTGCCAGCCCTGGTTGTTGAAGTTAACCTCGAGGACGTTCGCCAGACCGGAAGCCTCGCCTACGACTCTTGCCCGGACCTTGCAGGGCAGACTTCCAGTATTTACCAAGTTCAAGGTACCCGAGACAACGTCTCCGGGGGCCATGTTGCCGACGTTGAAGGCTGCTCCGCCCCCATTGGGGTTGCTTACGTTGATGGTCAGGGTGCCGGCCTGAAACAGGTTGTTTGCATTTGTAGCCTGGCTGGTGAACCAGGCGAAGGTCGCGCCGCTGATCAGGGCGGCGGCCAGGGCCAGGACCATCAGGCTGGAGACGATTTTCCAACGCATCATGTTTACCTCCTAAATCCTTGTTCTACAATCTGCTCGAAAATTTACTCAGTCCAGCCCGGGTTATCCCACTGGGTGGCGGTAAAGGTGATCACGCCGTTCTCGAAGCTGGAACCCTGGTAGTCGTTATCCGCGTTTTCGTTAAAGGTAATGTCCACCTGGTAGGTAGCGGTCCAGTCGGGCTGGAAGGCCTCGGTAACACCAGGCGGCGCCCAGGCCGGGAGGCCGCTGGCCATCAACTGCGAGAGGGTACCGGTGAAGATCACGTCGCTGCGCGGGGTGCCGTTGGTATCAATCAGGGTGACTACGACGTTCAGGACGTCGGAGAGGCAGCCTGCACTGCCGGGTACAACAAATGTCCCGCCAGCAAGGTAGTTGTTTCCGGTAACCTCGCCCCTGAACTTAAAGTTCAACGATCCGGTATTTTGAATAGTGATCGTATCCGAGACCTGATCGCCCGGCTTCATATTCGGCACGTTGAACATTACCTCCTCAACCGGGTCGGTAATGCCGATAGCCAGGGTCCCGGTGGAAAACACGTTGCCGCTGTTGGTCGCCTCGCTGGTAAAGTAGGCGAAGGTCGCCCCGCCGACCAAAGCCCCGGCCAGGGCCAGAACCAGTAAGCTCATAATCACTTTCGTACGCAAAGCCGATTCCTCCTTAAACAAATTGGTGTTCAAAGTTGTTGATATCCGTGTGTTTCTAAGTGCAGAACGCATCCCATCCAAACCTCTCAATTACAGGAAGCCCAACACCTCCTTCTTTTCCTCCCAGGTTCCTCGATTGCTTAAAATCCGGCTTCTGCGCCGGCTTTTACTGGCTCCTCGACCTCAGCCTTTTCTTCCTCTTGGCGCAGCAGGCGGTAGAGGTGGATCAGCTCGGATACGATAACGGCTAGGGAGGGGAGGATGATAAACAAAACTAAGCCCGCAGGCTTTTTCACGAAATCAACGACGAAACCGGCATAAGGCACCGCAAACTGGACCCGGCCCAAGACATTGGCAGCGGGGACAGGCGTACGGTCATCGGCGTTATTGGCGTCACCCTTGGTAATAAAGCTTACCTTCGTTCCGTCCCGGATCACCTCGGCCACACGGTGCGTCACAATCTTGGCCGGGTCGTTGGGATCCTTAAAGGTGATGACGTCCCCTTTACTGACCGCCGCCGGCTCTGCAGGAACCACAGCCACAAGGCTGCCGGGATCAAAAGCGGGGGACATGCTGCCGCTGAGAACAACGTAGAGGGCGTGCCCTGCCACCTGAGGGACCCCTCCGTCCAACCGGGCTTTGATCAGATAAAAGACGCCGCTGGCAACAAGCAATAAACAAATGATGGTCAGGACATTGCCCAGGATTTTAAATACGAGACGCATCGGGATTCCGGTCTCCTTCCGCAAACCTCATTGAAACTCGATTTGGGGACGAATGCTCTTATACACCCCCAGCGTAGCAGAAGCGAGGAATGAGTAACCATCATCCGCGGTATCTAATCTTGGGCGGGTTCTGCGCGGAGGGAGTAATCCTAAAGGATGGGGAGGGGGCGGAGTAATCCGCAAGGAGGGGGAAAGCAAAGCGGGGGAAGTGCAACTGCATCCCCCGCTTTGAGATATCCGCTGTCAGTTGGTGCTTCCCTTTACCCCGTTGTTTAATCGGCCTGGCTTGAGGCTAGAGCTGATAGGACTCCTGGTTTTCACCATTATCATCGGGTTCTTCGCCGCCGCTGCCGCCTTGGCCTTCACCGCTGCCGCCCTGACCGCCGCCGCTGCCGGCGCCCCGGTCGTTACCGCCGCCGCCTTGGTCGTTACCGCCGCCGCCTTGGTCGTTACCGTTGCCGCCTTGGTCGTTACCGTTGCCGCCTTGATCGTTACCGCCGCCGCCTTGATCGTTACCGTTGCCGCCTTGATCGTTGCCGCTGCCGCCTTGACCGTCGCCGCTGCCGCCGCATCCCGGTAACTGGTTCAAAAGGTTTTCAATTCGCTCCTGAAGTGACTGGATGGTGCTCTGAAGGAACGAGTTTTCTTCATCAAGTTTATTCCGCTGGATAATTACTTGGGCCACATCTTGAACCTTTTTTATGCCTTCAAGTTCCGGATCCTCGCAGGCTCCTATCACGTAATCAAAGAGGCTGTCGGCGTAGACAGTCATCTCCGCCACGGGGTACGATGCGTAGTCGTTGAGGATGCGTGCCGTAATCGTACCCGAAAACGCGCGATCCTCGTTGGCCCATCCCAGCAGTCCCAGTTCTGTGGGGTCAACGATGGGCAGCTGCAACTCGTATGACTGTCCGGGTTCCAGGGCGACCGGGTTGATGTGCTGCAAGACGTCACGCAAGGTTCCCTCAATACTGAAATAAACCCAGATCCGCGAGTGGGCCTTGTTGGTGATAACAATTCCACTGGCTCCCGTAGCCAGCCATGTTTCCACATTAAAAGCTCCGCCTATGCCCAAGACGTCTTGTGCGGAAGCCGTTTCCGGTATCGACGTCAGGGCGCGGGCGTGAGTAAAGAAGTAGGACAGGGTGCCGGGCAGGCCGGGCGTCAGCGCGAGCGCAGCCACTGTCGCTCCGGTAAGCAAGAGCAGGCTTTTGGAACGTCGCTTGTTGGAGCGTCTGGCTCTTGATGGCGGTTGGTTGAACAAGACTTTCACCTCCTGATTACGTTAACTGGCCTACAAAGCTTCGACAGCCGGGTCCAGGTCATCGCCAAGGTTGTCATGCATTTCAGCAGGAGCGAGGGCCTGGATCGGTGTGTTGATGACGGGTAAAGCGGGTGGTTCGCTGGCCGGAGAGCGCCGAACGTCGTTCCGTGTTACGAGGGCGGGCTGACCGCCGGTACCGGGTCCGGGAAGAAGAAGGATAGCGAAGTTGTCGTCCCAAACGACGATATTGTCAAGAATGCGGCAATTGGGTGCGGCTCCCGCATGGGCAGCTATGCCTGCCATGCCGGGATCGTAGCTTAACACGTAGAATCCCTGGACTGTAACGCCTGGTGCCAGAATGTCAAAACCTTCTACGGCGGTCTCATAAACGACATCTAAAGCCTTAACGGTTATTCCCGGGACTGTTAACTGTGTTCTTGGATGACTTCCGGGCGGGATCAGAATGATATCACCGGGTTGCGCAGCATCGAGGAACTCCTGCAAGTTGCCCGCGGCAATACGGACCTTAGTGTCAGGCTGTCGCTCCGAGCATGATAATTGGGTCGCCCACAAGGCTAAGGAAACATTGCCTAGTTCCTTCCCTTTATACCAATTTCCGGTGGTGCCAACGAGTTCGATGTTAACTTCGAGTTCCGCTGTCTCTCCCGGCGCAAGCAAGACCTCGCTTGTTGTAGGTACAGGTTGTTCTCCATCAAGGGCCAGAAGGGAGCCTTCAAAAAGGACCGTTCCTTTGAGGGCTGTTCGCACCCTCAGAGCATTGGCAAGGAACTTGCCCGGGGTCTCCGATATCCCTGCAGAGATTCCGTTGACGTACGCGTCTGCGGACCCGAGGTTCGTCACTTCTACGCGGCATGTCAGGCTGTCTCCCGGCAATAGCTTACTGATCTCTTCAATCGGCGTAAGGGTGTCAAGGATTCCCGGCGAAGTCTCATCACGCCCCAGATAGAGGGTTCCGGCCGTGAAGGTATTATTATCGCTTCGCACCTCGGCCGAAAAAAAGCTGAAAGACCCGGCGGCCATAGCGACAATGAGCAAGGACACTATGGCCAGGCTGGGCAGGATGTTCAGACGCACTTTTCTCACCCCCAAATTAGTTTCCGAAGTATGCTTCGAAGGCTGCATAGTTCAAGGTTAGCAGGGAAAGGGGATGATTGTGCATTCTTCTAACGGGTGATTATATGCGGGCGGGTCATTCTTCCGGTTAAGTCGGGAGGATGACCTCAGGTGTAACCCTCTTTGAACTTAACTGAGCACCTTTAGGGGGGTATGAGCGTGAAACGATTTCTGCATCTCCTGCGTATCTCTCTCTGTTTGGCCTGTGGTAATCCCGATTAGTACAGCTTCCATTCTGTTCTTTGCTCCGAGTTTGTGCAGAATGCTTCGAACATGGCTCTTAACGGTGGGTTCACTGATAAAAAGCGTGCTCGCGATACGCTTGTTGGAATAGTTCAAGGTCATCAGCCGGAAGATTTCTATTTCTCGTTCGGTCAGGACGCTTCCAGCCTTACTGGAAGTCTCTTCACGGTCTGCTGTCTGGCGTGTTGACGAAGCATCGGTGTTTTTGAGACAACCGCGCGGGAAAAAGAGCATTCCTGAAGAACAGGCGAACCCGACGGCACTGACCAAGTTCCCCGGAATCGTCTGCCTTGACAGGTAGCTGTCAATACCTGCTTCCAGAATGTAGCGAAGCTGCTCAAAGGTTATTTCCTCTCCGACAGCTATCACCAGGCTGAAAGGACAGGCGTCTTTGATGCACCTGATTAGTTCCTTCATGTCTTCGAGGTTTTCAGGAAGACCAAGAAGGACAACATCCGGTTGCTGTTTGGAAGCCTCGGTTACGCCTGCTTGTCTATCCAGGGCGTCTAGGAACTCGAAGCGCTTGAAGGCGCCCAGCAGAGCGGCCATTCCCCGCCGATGCGGCTCTTGGTCTTCGATGACCAAAATACGAATCTTCTCTGTCACCTGGATCCCCCCTGCAGTGTTGTGGTCGCAATCTTTCGCGGGCCTGTTGGAAGCGGTGTCACTGCCGCTTCAGGACTGCTTGGTCAGTAGCTTATTATCAGGTTTTCCGTCGCACGCATTTGTTGACTCTAACAAACAAAAAGCCGAAGACAAGTTTTGCAACCTACCTTCGGCAACCGGCCTGCAGAATGTTTACTCCCGCGCCTGGCTTTGTGCGCCGCCCTTGCGGGCGGTTTACCCTTTCGGTGTAGGATGAAACCAGTATAACACACGGCATATTGAAAAAAATGTCGCATCCCGGTTTTCGGTGAAAGAATGTTTCAACGCACAATTCCCCGTTTGTTCGTGATACGTTGCTCAGTATGTCGATTCGACTTCACTTAATTTTTCTTGACTTCCAAGGCAAAAGATTGTTCAACGCACTCTGCCGCATCCTTGTCTTTTCGAGTTTTCCTTTCGGGCTTGATCTCGGCTCCGCACTCGCATTTCCAGGTGCCCGCGGTATCGGCCGAATACCAGTCGCGGCCGCACATCGGGCAGGTACGCTTTTGCACAACATCGCCTCGCTTTCACGCTGTACCGTAACCCAGTGTAGCACTTAGCGGCGGCAAATACCTGTCGCTTGATGGCGAGCCGGGCGCAGATTTTTGCGACAAAAACAGACATTTTGCGATACCGGAACGGGCGGCTTCCGTGCCTGCGGGCCGTTCACCTTTAAAACGACGACGGCATAGGATGGTGGAAAACGCTTGTGCCGGCATCGTATGCCCGGAGAACGGCAGTCTTGAAGTGCTGTTCGACGGCCTGTCGCCGGCGAAGCAGGTGACCCGATGCGGATAGAAGACCATCAGTGGTGTTTCGAAAGAGCGCGGATCGTTCTCCGCAACGACCGTCGGCCCGGGCTGCGCCTGGTCAACAAGTTTGCCGACGAGATCAACAGGGGCCTGGAGGAGGCCGACGTCGGGCTTATGGACGTGGAGACTCCTTTCGGTGACATCCCGGTCGCGCCCGTGATGCACTTTCTCGATCCTTATACTAATATGGGATTGGGGGGATGGATATCCATCGGTCTGGGCGCGGTGACGAACGCGGCTCTTTTCTGCGACGCCTGTTTCAATATCGCGCGCAAGCTCTGGCAAAAAGGCGACCAATCTCTGTCAATGCGGGTTTTCGGCATAGCCCTTCACCTCGTGCAGGATCTTACAGTGCCTCATCACGCCCGATGCACTGTTCTTTTTAAACACAGCGAATACGAGCACTGGGTGCACGAGCACATCAACGAAACATCGAACGTGCCGGTAAAAGACGGGTTCTACAGCAATGAAATGTTTCCCGCGCAATGGGTGTACGCCAACGCCCGGGAGGCTTACGGGTATTTCGGGTATTGTGACGGTATCAATTTAAACCTCTGGCGTCCGCGTTCGTGGGTGTTCAAGAAGGACGATTTCGCCCTCGTGCGGGATATGATGGTCCCGCTGGCGGTGAGGACCTCGGCGGGATTTACGGATTACTTCCTGAGCAAACTGAGCATTGAGCACTGAGCGCTGAGCACTGGGATTAAAAGGAAAGGGATTCGGCTTTGCCGAATCCAGCTGTCCCAATGCCCAATGCAAAGCCCTCACAACATGTGAGGGCTTTTTTCAGGCTGACGCCGCGTGGTCCGTTTGCGTCGCCGTTTCGATGTCCCCGTTGTCCTGCTCCGTCTCGGATTCCTTCGTACCGGTGTAAGGCGTAAGGCAGCACTTGCTCTTGGAGAGCTGCTCCATAATGGTGAAGGCGACGTCGCGCAGTAAGTCACTAACTTGCTGGTAACTGTTCAGCAGCTCGAGGTGCAGGTTGCTGGTCGCTTCCGTTTCCTTGATGCCTTCGGTCAGGCGGTGGACGTGGGTCTGCCGCAGTTCCCGGACCAGGGCCGTGATCTTGGGCTGCTCGGTTACCACCTGCTCGGCCCTGCAGAAGTCTCCGTGGGCCAGCGCCTTGTGGGTCAGGCGCATTAGGTTGGTGACCTCTTTGATGACGGTGTTCAATTCCTCCCGGCCTTTGGCCGAGAACTCCACGCCCTGGGCCAGCTTGGTCTCGATGATGTTCTTGATGTTGCGTTCGACGATGTCGGTGATTTTCTCCAGGCCGTCCAGGATGTGGATCAGGCCCATGGCGTACTCGAGTTCTTCCCGGCTCAGGGGCTGGCGCAGGACGCGGGTGAGGTAGGCCACGCCGGTCTTGCAGAGGACGTCCATAACCCTTTCCTTGTGGGCGATTTGTTCGAGGATGTCGACGCTGCCGCCCTGGAATACGCGTTCGGCGTCCCGCAGAACGCGCATGGCCTGGGCGGAAAGACGCACCGTCTCTCTGTGGGCCAGGCCGATGGCCACCGACGGAGCGGTGATAACCTCTTCGCGCAGGTACTTGGGTTCGAGTTCCGGAATCTTTTTATCGGGCAGCATCCATTCCAGGATGCGGGCGCCGAAATCGCTGAAGGGCAGGAAAACCACCGCCAGCCCGATGTTGAAGAACATATGGGCGTTGGCCACCTGGAAGGCCAGCGACGACGTCAGGCTACTAAGGAAAGAGCCATACCACGGTACGAAGGGGAAGAGCAACATCGTGCCGCCCATCTTCGACAGGAAGTGGGCCATGGCTACCCGCTGAGCCTCCCGGCGGGACCCGATGCTGGCCAGCAGGGCCGTGAAGGAAGTGCCCACGTTGGCCCCCAGCAGGAGATAGATCGCTGCGTAAAGGTCGACCGCTCCCTGGCTGGCCAGGACCATGACGATGCCCAGCACGGCCGCGCTGCTGTGGATGATGAAGGTGATGACGGCGGCTGCCAGCACCGCCAGGAGGGGGTTGTCGCTCACGGCGGCCAGGGTATTGACGAAGGCCGGGATGTCGCGGAGCGGGTGCATGGTATCCCCGACGATTTTCAGGCCGAGGAATAGGAGGCCGAATCCGGTGATGGCCTGGCCGACCCGGCGGTGCCGGTCCCTCTTGGCAAAGAAGACGATGGGTGCACCGATACCCACGATAAGCAGCGCCAGTTCAGTGAACTTCAAGGCGATCAACTGGGCGGTGATGGTCGTGCCGATGTCGGCGCCCAGAATAACGGGCATGCACTGGCGCAGGGTGATCACCGCCGCGCTCGTCAAACCGACCAGGATCACGGTCGTGGCCGTACTGCTCTGGAAGAGGACGGTAACGGCTATGCCGGCGCCGACGCCGAGCAGCCGGTGCCTGGTCACGGACTCCAGCATCTGCCGGAGCTGGCGTCCCAAGATCTTCTGCAAGCCGTCGCCCATGACCTGGATACCGTACAGCAGGATGCCGATACCGCCTAGGAAGCCAAATAGTATAGTAATCCAGGATGTTGCAGTCATAGGGCGTTATCGCCTTTCTTTTCCCTTCTTTATTTCACGATGAGGACGGGGCAGTGTGCGCTGTTCAGGACCTTGTAGCTGACGCTTCCGAGCAGGACGCCCCGCAGGGGGCTGGTGCCCCGGCTGCCGAGCGCGATCATATCATATTTCTTTTCTCCGGCATATTCAGTAATTAACTGAGCTGGATCGCCGAAGAGCACCAGCGTTTCGATGCGCACAGGCCGGTCCTTAAGAATGTCCAGGCAAGTGGAGCGTGCTTCCTCCAGCATCTTCTGCCCTTCTCTGGTGACGGCCTCCACGGCTTCCCGCTCCCGTTTCTCGACCTCTTCAATACCCCCTTGTACGAGTCCTCCCGCTCCCTGGAACCATTCCAGGGCGGTGGGAGCCTTGGCGACATAGACCAGGGTAAGCGTTCCCTGTAATTCGCGGTCCAGGACATCGGCGGCTGTACGGACCGCCCGGAGGGAATTCGGTGATCCATCGACGCCCGCAAGGACCCTGTTTATCATAAGTCATCCCTCCCGAGGTATCTTGTGCATTTGTTCACTTAACAAATTCTTAACATAACAAGAGTCTTATTGCAAGGTGCTTTCTTATTCCTTCTGATGCATTAAACATTCCCACCCTTACAAGAAGGGCTGTGGTTAGAGGATGCAACAGGAAAACCCAGGGCAGATTGTGATCACGGGAACGGGTTGGATAGGCGGCCATACCTGTAGTTTCATCATTGGTTTGTACAAGAAGCCGATACCAGGATGGCCTTAAACTCTTCCAGGGAACCGCTCTGCACCAGGTAGCGGGGGACGGCGTCCGCCTTCGTGGCGCTTGTGACCGGAGCCCTTGCGGTGGTGAAGAAGACCGCGGCCTTTAAGCCGTACTCTTTAAGGATCGGGTAGGCAAGAGTGTAGAAGGTCTTGTAGCCGTCGTCAAAGGTGATGACCACGGACTTGGGAGGAAACGACCTATGTGCCAGGCAATTCTTGAGTTCGGCCAGTGACAGGGTGGTATACCCGTTATCGGCCAGGTACTTCATCTGGATCCGAAAGTCGTCGATATTGAGCTCGGAATTAAAGAGCGGCTTTCTGGTTACCAGTTGGTGGTAGCACAGGACGACGGCCTTCCCGTCGGGGTGGCCTTGTGGAACAGGGGCAGTGCCGAGTTCCGGCGGTGCCTGGGCGGCCCGCTCTTCCTTAACGGGCGGGGAAGGCACAACGTCCGGGCGAGGTTCCCTGGAGCACCCTGCTCCCCAGCTAACACCGAGGACCAGGATGGCCATCAAGAAAAGCCGGAGCACTTTCCCAAAAGACAGGTGCAGTTTCGCCATCGATTGCAGACACCCGAAATGATGCGATACCTTGAGTTTAACTTTTAGAACCTCTAAAGTAAATAGGTGGAAAAAGGGTTTTCGGAATTGTTAGGCTAAAGACCAAAAACGCCACCCAATTTGGGTGGCGCGGTTTTCGGCCCGTTACTGCTGGGCCTGTTGCTGCTGCTGGTACATCGGGTTGTTCTTTTCCAGGTAGCTTAAACGGTTGTTCAGGTGATCGATGTGCCTCTGCATGTCCTGGCTGAGTTCCTGGTACATCTTTTTTGCCGCTTGGTCCTGGGTGGCTGACGCGCACATTTGATAAGTTCCGAGAAGGGACTGGCATTGGGCGATGCACTTCTGTAAGTCGCTCTGGACGGTCACTTGCTTTCACCTCCTTCCACTCAGCCGTCAGGCATCAGTAATCGGTACCGCTGTTGGCTGTTAGTTCTCTGCCTGCTTGGCGCCCTTGGCGGTTCAGATTTCATAAAGTGAATTCCTTCGAATACCCGCCTCTGACCTCTCATTTCTCACTTCGCTTTTGGGTTTGTTATCCTTTAGGGTTGAAAATAACGGCTATCAGAAAACCAAAAACGATGGCGGCGGTAATGCCCGTGCTGGTCAGCTCGAACATCCCCGTCAACACGCCGATGACTCCGCTGCGCTCCGCTTCGGAGATGGCTCCCTGCACCAGGGCGTTGCCGAAGCTGGAGATGGGCATGGTGGCCCCGGCTCCTGCAAACTCGATCAGCTTTTCGTAAAGACCCAGTCCGCTCAGGATCCCTCCCGCGACGACGAAGCCCGACAGGACGTGGCCCGGCGTAAAATTGGTGAAGTCGAGGATCAGTTGGCCCAGCATGGTGATGGCCCCCCCGACCAGAAAGGCGAAGATATACGTCTGCCATTCCATCTATCTTCCCTCCAGTCAGATCATTTCGATGCAGACGGCGTGTGCGATCCCCGGTATCCCGTTGCCCTGGTAACACGAGACCGGACTGTGCAGCGCCCCGGTGGCCACAAGGAGAATGCGCTTCAGTTCGCCTTCCATCATCTTTTTATAAAGGTACCCGTAGGTCACCACGGCTGACGAGGCGCAGCCGCTGCCCCCGGCGTGGACGTCCTGCGTCCCGGTGTCGTAGAGGATCAGCCCGCAGTCCTTGTAGTTCTTTGTCAGGTCGAAGCCCCCGTTGGACTCGGCCATCTTGACGGTGAGCTGGTAACCGAACTTCCCCAGGTCGCCGGTAACGATCAGATCGAAGTAATCCGGTCCGTGGCCCGTATCGGCGAAGTGGCGTACAATAGTGTCGGCGGCGGCCGGGGCCATGGCCGCGCCCAGGTTGAGGGGGTCCTTGATGCCCAGGTCGTGGACCTTGCCCACGGTAAAGCGGGTGATCCTGGGGCCTTCTCCGTCAGGCGTCACCAGGGCGGCGCCGGCTCCGGTCACCGTCCACTGCACCTGCGGCTTGCGGTGGAAACCGTATTCGGTGGGATAGCGGTACTGCCTTTCGGCCGAGGCGTTGTGGCTGCTCGTGGCTGCGAGGACATAGGAGGCGAAGCCCCCGTCCACCAGCATTGTGGCGAGGCAAAGGCCCTCTGCCGACGTGGAGCAGGCGCCGTAGATCCCGAGGTAGGGGATACGCAGTTCCAGGGCCGAAAACCCGGAGGAAATGGTCTGGTTCAGCAAGTCTCCGGCAAGGAAAAAATCCACATCCTGCGGCGTAACGTTGGCCTTGTTCAGGCAGGTGAAACAGGCGTTCAGCAGCATTTCCTTCTCGGCGGCCTCGAAGCTGCGTTCTCCGGCTGTCAAATCGGTATAGATATGGTCGAAATAGTCCTTCAGGGGGCCCTGGCCCTCAAAGGGTCCAACCACCGTGCCCGTGCTGATGAGCACCGGAGGATTGTCAGGTTGATAAGTCTGCTTGCCAATCTTCTTGGTGCTCAATTCGTTACACCCCCACTCTAAAAGACAAATAATGCGTAGATTAGCCCTACGAAAAAGGCGGTTACCACGCCGAACGTAATCACCGACCCGGCCAGCATGAACATCTTGCTGCCGACGCCGAAGACCAGCCCCTCTTTTTTGAACTCCAGGGCCGAGGCCGTGACGGAGTTGGCGAAGCCGGTTACCGGCACGGCCAGGCCAGCGCCCGCGTAACGGGCGATCTTGTCGAAAACCCCCAGGCCGGTAAGCAGCGCCCCGATAAAAATCATCGTGGCGACTGCCGGGTTACCGGCATCCTTATCCGACATATTCAGCGTGATTTTGTATATGTCGGTGAAGAACTGCCCGATGACGGCGACCAAACCGCCGAACAGGTAGGCCAGGGCGGCGTTACGCAGGTAAGGAGGCCTCGGGACCAGGTCGCGGACCATCTCCGTATAGCGCTTCTGATCGACCGTCAAGGGTTTTTTCTTGGGATCGCGTGCCATCTTCTTTCGCCTCCCGTCCGAGCTTTGGCTTTATTGCGTTTGCGCCTTAGTCTATCTTTCCTCAAGAGGCACGTTTATACCCGCGGTTGATTCCACGGCCCGGCGCCTTGCCTGTCCCGGAGATGCCCAGGATGGCCGAAAGGGCCTCCTGTGCCGCTGTTCTCCAGGCTTTTGCGGAGAGCGCTGAATCCCATATCCCGCAAGGTGACCCGTCACAGGCGGTATTCAACCCGTTTAGTAAGACGATAAACAGGTTGGTGTTTTGGCGTGCGGAAGGTTCGGCGGACCTATACCGGGGCGGCAGCGGCGGCGCGAAGTGAAGGTCTTGAACGTGCGCGACGAGAGGCTGAAGGATTATCGCTGTAAGGCCGATGACGGCTATAAAGCAAATGCTTTCTCATATTTCTATGTTTTGAGAACCAGCACCCAAATATGTTCAGCAACCTTTATTAAGCCAGCACTTCCAGGCAGACCTTTTTAATCCGGCAGAAAACCTTTTTCCAGGCAATCGACCTGGTGGACGGAGGGAGCCAAAATCATATGATAAAAAGATAAATGTTTAGAAATTGCCTGCCACCACGAGGTATAGGAATAGCACAGAAAAACTTAATTGTACAAATTTTCAGAATAAACGGTTAATTTTCTACCCCTAAAGGCACGGGCACGCCGGATTATGACCGTTCAGATAACTGAATTCCTTGCCCATTTCCCGCTGGCCCCAAAAATTCGGCACTTGGGGCTATAACTCTTTTCAGGTTTTTTACTTTTAGTGTAACCTAACCATAGCCTTCTAGTGGGCCGGGTGTGCTTCTATCTAGCTAGACAGAGATCCCGGTGTCTGGCGAAAATACTTTTTACATAAAAGGAGTGAGGATGGTTGGAGAAGGTTTTGGTAGCCGTTGATGGTTACGAGGCCTCGTTGGGGGCTGTTAAGAAGGCTGTCGAACTGGCTAGCCGGTACGGTGCCGAGGTGATCGCCGTACAGGTAGAGGAAGAGATACCGTTGCTGCCTGCAGAAAAAGAAACCGAACTGGCAGCCAGGATGAAGGAACAGCACTTCTTTGCTAAGCCGCTCGAACTGGCAGCCGCCTACGGGCAAAAGTATGGTCTTACCGTACGCCAAATAAAGGCGCAAGGGGTGATTTCCGCCACCATTCTCAAGATCGCTAACGATCTGCAAGTTGATCTTGTGGTGATCGGTGATTCCGGACGCAAGGGTCTGGGAAAGATGCATTTCGGCAGCGTTTCGGAAAGCATCTCGCGGTCTTCCGCTATTCCGGTTCTGATAGTTAAGAAGGGAAGCGTCGATCTTAGCGGCCTGGATTCTTTAATGAGTGGGGTGGGGGCTGGCGCCGCTACGGAAGCCACTCCTAAAACGGCAGCCCCACCAGCCGCCCTGGAGCCCAGTGCGCTGGGGCAACGGTTCCGCTTTTCCTTTGGTTTGCTTGGCGTGTTCGCGCTGATCTATTTCATCGTGGCTCTCCTGACTTCGGCGCAGTTTAAGGAGCTGGCCCAGCTACAGACCATCGGCCTGCCGCTCGGCATCTGGCTGGGCCTGGCGGTTTTCGTCGGAGGCCTCGTTATCACAAGGATATATCTTGCGAAAGGATGGGAGTAAGCAGGGTATGGACAATCCAGTTGCTTTTACCGTAGTGGTCTTGAGTATGGTACTTACCTTTTTCGTGAGCTGGTACAGTCGGCGGTGGACCCGCACCACGGTTGAATTCTATGTTGCCGGCGGGCAAATCCCCTGGCGGGTCAATGCAGCGGCTATGTTCGGTGACTACTGCAGCGCGGCCAGTTTTCTCGGCGTGGCGGGAGCAATCGCCCTCGGAGGAATTGACAGCTGGTGGCTCGCGGTCGGTTTTTTTGCTGCCTGGGTCGTGGTGGTGCTGGTTTTGGCCGGACCTCTCAAGAATGCCGGTCGGTTTACTGTAGGAGACGTGCTTGCTGCGCGTTTTGAAGGAAGCGCGGTGCGCATTATGGCCATGCTCGGTACCGTCGTTCTCTGTACCCTCTACCTGGTCCCCCAGATGGTTGGGGCTGGCCACCTGTTCCAGTTATTGCTGGGCTGGGATTACGTTACCACCGTTTTAGTCACCGGCTCGCTAATGGCTGCTTACGTCATTCTGGGCGGGATGCGGGGAACGACATATAACCAGGCCATCCAGGGGCTGATGCTCGGCGGAGCGATGCTGCTCATCTTCGTGCTGGTGACCAGTATGTATTTTGGAGCCAATCCGGTAAAGATTTTCACCGTCGGCCGCGAGGCCATCCCCCCGTCGGTGGCTGTGGAAGTAGCTCCCCAGGTGCTTCAGGCCTACCCGCCGGAGACGAAAATGACCGACCATATGGGTGCCGTCGCGATGGCGCGAAGCCTGATGCCCGACGCATCGTCCGCAATTACGCCGGGCGTAGGCTTAAAGGATGTGTGGAACCAGATGAGTCTGGTGCTGGGGCTGTTCTTTGGGGTAGTGGGTTTGCCGCACATCCTGATCCGCTTCTACACCGTGCGGGATGCGCGGGCTGCCGTAAAAAGTGCGGAAGCCACGATTGCCGGGCTGGCCGTGTTCTACATCACGGTGATGCTGGTTGGGTTGGCAGCGATGGCCGTGCTCTATCCGGTCCTGATGGAACTGCTAGCCGCCGGCAAGAAAGGCGCGGCCACGAACCTTGCCGTACCGCTGCTCGGTAAAATGTTGGGCGGAGAGGTGCTCCTGGGCATCATCATCGCCGGTGCGCTGGCGGCCATGCTGAGCACGGCGTCAGGTCTGCTGATCTCGGCCACGACTAGCCTAGCCCACGACCTGTATGCCGGTGTTATCCGGCCGCAAAGCAGCGATCGCGAGCGGCTTATTTTCGCCAAGGCCTGTGCTGGATTGCTGGCGCTCATCGCTATAGTTCTGGCCTTCTATCTTAAGAACCAGAATGTGGCTGTACTTGTCGGAATGGCTTTCGGCATCGCCGCCAGCACTTTCGCCCCTGTGCTCGTGGCGGCCGTCTGGTGGAAACGGCTGACCGAGGAAGGAGTTATCGCCGGTTTCAGCGTGGGCCTGGTCGTATCGCTCCTGTATACCTTCGCCAACTACTTTGCAGTGCCGTCTTTACTCGGCCTGCCGGTTCTCATCAACCCCGCGCTTTACAGCCTGCCGGCGGCCGTCGTAGCGATGGTCGTGGTCAGCTACTTAACCGGGAATACCGGAAAAGCCGAAGAATTTATGGCCACCGTCCACCGCGGCGGGTAAATCGCACCCACCTGTAATATCCGGTACAGTAGAGAAACATCGTCGCCAATCGATTCGATAACACACGGTACGCTCAGCCCCTTGATCGCTCCGGTCAGGGGGCTTTATTATTCGCTGGACATGTCTGCCGGGCCGGTGGGTATGGCTGGGGCCGGGGATGAGATTAGCGAAGCGATGGATCTGTCAACCGGATGCAGAAACAGCTAAAAGCACTTATCAGTAATATCAGGCATTGCCCGGTTATTGAGGATGGGCGAGATGCTTACCTTCGCGGTAGGGAAGTCTAGGGTTTAGTCGGCTGGTCCTTGAAAATCCTTTGGGCCAGCTCTTTTTGGGCGATCCCGTCCTCCTCCCCCAAACGGGTCAACAACGCCCACTGCTCGGGAGTGATGTTGTAAGGTTTCAGGGCCTGCAGCAGTTGGTTTTTCGCTCTTGTATGGGTTCTGCTCAGAAGAAATCCGATCGAATCTTCTAAAACGTACTTCATGCGAACTCCTCTTCGGTCCAGGGCCGATAAATTTGTCGTGGCAATTATATCCCTGCCGTACGCCGCGCGTCAATTGTGAGCACGGGGGGAACCAACGTATTCCCGCTTTGTAAAGTATTTTTTACAGGATTTTAGCCCAAACTTAGCGCCATACTTACGGAAGCCTAACGGCAGGTTAATATCCCCTCCCTAACATAGGTCTTAAGAGAGTTGGGCCGGAGGGGATGATCCACACGCGTGTCGCCCTCTTTACCGATACCTACCCACCGCGACTGAACGGCGTCGCCCGGACGATGGCCAAACTGTCGTCCTATCTTGCCGCGCAGTCTGAACACATGGTTTTCGCCCCGGCGCTCCGCTGCCCGTCGGGAGACCGTCCGAACGTGCACCGGGTCCTTCAGCACGCGCTTCTTCCTCTATCCCGAATGCCGGCTGGCCCTTGCCGGGCTACCGCGGTATCAAAAAGATCCTCGACGGGTTCCGCCCCGACCTGGTCCACATCGCCACCCCTTTCGGTTTGGGGCTTTGCGGGCTGCGTTACGCCAGGGCCGGAAAACTCCCGGCGGTGACGTCCTGCCACACCAACTTCGACGTCTACCTGCGTTATTACCGGCTGGCGGCGCTGCATCAACCCCTGTGGAAATTCCTGACCTGGTTTCACCGGCAGTACGACCTCACTTTGTGCCTCTCGCAGGCCACCAGGGACAAACTGGCCGCCCGGGGCATTAAGAACCTCCGGTTCTGGGTGCGGGGCGTGGATAGCGACTTGTTCACCCCGCAAAACAGGTCGGACATCATCGCCCGGGATTACGGCGTCGCTGGAAAGATGGTCCTCCTTTACGTGGGCCGGGTGGCCGCGGAAAAAACCTGGATGTGTTGCTCGAGGCCTTCGACCTCCTCGACGCCGACTACCCCGGCGGGCTGCACCTTTTTATCGTCGGTGACGGGCCGATGATGCAGCGGGTGAGGGCGTGGGCGCGTCCTGGCATTACCTGCACCGGTTACCTGACGGGACAACCGCTTCGCGCGATGTACGCCTCCAGCGACATCTTCGTTTTCCCCTCGATGTCGGAGACGTTCGGGAACGTGGTCCTGGAGGCCATGGCCTCGGGGCTGCCCGTCGTCGCCCCCTTCTCCGAAGGCCTCAAAGATAACCTGATCAACGGCGTGAACAGCCTGGTGTGCGCCCCGCACGACCCGGTGGGGTTTGCCGCCGACGTGGAGCAGGCGCCGTAGATCCCGAGGTAAGGGATGCGCAGTTCCAGGGCCGAAAAACCGTGAGGTAATTGTTTGATTCAGCAAGTCTCTGGCCAGGAAAAAGTCGACCTCCTGTGGGGTTACGTTGACTTTGTTCAGGCAGGTGAAGCAGGCGTTCAGCATCATTTCTTTCTCGGCGGCTTCAAAACTGCGCTCTCCGGCCGTCAGATCGGTATAAATATGGTCGAAGTAGTCTTTTAAAGGGCCTCGGCCTTCAAAGGGTCCGACCACCGTCCCCGTGCTGATGATCACTGGAGGATTGTCCGGCTTGTAAGTCTGTTTTCCGATTTTCTTAGCGCCCAATTCCTCACCCTTTGTCCGGAACAGCGCTGAACACCGGGTAGATCTAGTAGATCTAGAAGACAAATAACGCGTAGATCAGCCCTACGAGGAATGCCGTCGCCACGCCGAACGTAATCACCGAGCCCGCCAGCATGAACATCTTACTGCCCACGCCGAAGATCAGGCCTTCTCTTTTGAACTCCAGGGCCGAGGCCACGACGGAGTTGGCAAAGCCGGTTACCGGCACGGCCAAGCCGGCCCCTGCGTAACGGATGATCTTGTTGAAAAGCCCTAGGCCGGTAAGCAGCGCCCCGATGAAGATCATGGTGGCACGGTCATTAGGTTTGGTGAGTGGGCGTTAGATTATCCCTAGAGGGTTTTCCGATTTTTTATATCAGCCAATTTAAGTATTGAGTTTTGGAATTATTTTCAGTAGAATCACAACGTGCAACTTGGCCCTGGCAAACGGCAGCCGGCGATGACGCCGCAGGATCGGTCTTCAGGCGTTCTCTTGACAGGCTGCGTTTGATAATTGGGGACATGGATGTTGCCCTTTTTGTTTTTTTGAAACCTGGGGAAAGGCTGACAGGTATTAACATACTAAGGCCCTCATAAGGTTGATCGTGTGCTTGAACGTTTTCCCAAAAGAAAAAGGCGAAAGGAATGTTCGGATGGTTAGAAGTAAAAAGGTACGGCTCCTGCTGGTGCTGGTGGCTGTCGTCGCGGCCGTCGGCCTGGTCGCGGCTGCCGGCGGTCAAAAGAAACGCGGAGACACCAGCGCGGAAACGGCGGAGCCCAAGCTGGTGGAAACGATAACGGTGACTCCTGGAAAGGCGGGCCGCCATTCGGAATTTTCCGGGGTGCTGCAGGCCGGCGAGGAATCGATGGTGTCTTTTGAGGTGGCCGGCCGCATCCTAGAAATGCGCGTCAGCGAAGGGGACGAGGTTAAAGAGGGCGAGGTCCTGGCCCGGGTGGACGCCGCCGAGTACAACCTCCAGATGACGCAGGCGAAGGCGGGGCTTGACAAGGCCCAGGTTAATTACTGGCAGGCCAAGGAAGATTACGCCCGCATGGAACAGCTCCACGCTGCGGGGGCCATCTCGCAACTTGACTTCGAGAACGCTAAAAACCGCCTTTCCGTGGCGGAAGCGGATCTTTTCCAGGCCCAGCAGAGCTTGGCCCTGCTGCAGGACAAGGCGCTTTTGAAATCGCCGGTCAGCGGCACGATCTTGAATAAGCTTTCGGCTGTAGGGCAGCTCGTCAGTCCCGGTGTCCCGGTCTATCGTATCGGCCGGCTCGACCCCTTGAAGGTCGTCCTGCCGGTCCCCGATAAAGATGTTGCCGCCTGGCGGGCGGGGGATGAAGTCATCCTCTCTCTTTACGGCCGGACCCGCAAGGGCAAAGTGGCGCGCGTTTTCCCGTCAACCAACCAGGGTACGGGCACGGTGGGGGTCGAGGTCAGCGTGCCCAACACGGAACAAGACTGGCTCCCGGGGCAGGTGGTTAACGCGACCCGCGCCGCTGCAATGAAGAAAGGCTTGTTCGTGCCGGTAGGCGCCGTGATCAACCGCGGCGAGGAGAAACCTTATGTCTTTCTGGCTGCTGCGGGGAAAGCGGTAAAAACCCCGGTTACCATCGGCGAGCTGTACGGCGACCGGCTGGAGATCCTCTCCGGCTTGAAGCCGGGCGATCAGGTGATTGTCAAGGGCGCAGACCTGCTCTTTGACGGCGATCCCATCGAGCAGCCGGGAGGTACCGGTAAGTGATCGAATTCCTGCTGCGCAAGCGCAAAATAACCATCCTTTTTTTCGTCATGGTCATCGCCGTCGGGTTGCTGACCGTTTTCCAGCTCCCCCGCCAGGAGCAGCCCGACGTGATTATCAGCGTCGCGACCGTTACCACTGTTTATCCCGGGGCCTCGCCGGAGAAGGTCGAGCAGACCGTTACCAAAAAGCTCGAACAGAAGATCAAGGAACTCCAGGGCGTTAAGACCATCAGCTCCTATTCGGGTTCCGGCTATTCCTCGATCGTGATCTGGCTGAAGGACGGCGTAGACCCCAAGGAGAAGTGGGACGAGCTGCGCAAGAAGGTCAAGGACGCCGAAGCTGACCTTCCCGAGGGGGCCGAGAAACCCGCCATCAACGACGACCTGGCCCGCGCCGCCTTTTACACCGTCAATATCACGGCCCAAACCCGCGAGCAGCTCTACAGCCTGCGGGATACCCTGGAGATCTGGCGGGATCAGATCCGTACCATACCTGCCGTGGCCGACGTGGTCGTGGAAGGGCTGCCCGACGAGGAGATCCGGGTGGAAATTGACCCGAGGAAGCTCCAGCATTACGGTATCACGTGGATGCAGGTGATGGGGGCCGTCAAGGCGGAAAACGAGCGGGTGCCCATCGGCAACATAGACGTCGCCGGGCGGACCTACCAGTTGGTTCTACCCGAAAGCTACCGGTGGGAAGACCTCAACAAGGTGATCGTTTCCCGCACGCCCGAAGGTTTTCCCGTCTACCTCAAAGACGTCGGCCGGGCTTACCGTACGGACAAGGACACGGAAGTATATGTCTATCACAACGGAAAGCCCGCCGTTATTCTCGGCATCAACGTCGAAAAGGGCACCGACGTTCCCTCGCTGCAGCGATGCGTCGATGCGACGATTCAGGATTTGAAGAAATCCCTGCCCCCGGGGGTAGAGGTAGAACCCGTCTTCTCTCAAAGCAAGAACGTTAATGAAATGTTCGGGGACCTCATCCGGGAGATCATTATCGCCGTCGCGGCCGTGATCCTGGTTTGCAGCCTGGGGCTGAACTTCGTCACGGCGCTGATGGTAGCCGTCGCCATTCCCATCTCGATGGCGGTGGGGCTGGTTTTCCTCCCGTCGCTCGGCGTAACCATGAACATGATCACGATCTACGCCCTGATCGTGGTCCTCGGGGTCCTGGTGGACGACGCCGTGGTCGTCAACGACAACATCGAGCGCCGGCTCTTCGTGCTGGGTGAATCTCCATACGAGGCTTCGGTTAACGGTCCGCGCGAGGTGGCCGCCTCCATCCTGACGGCGACCCTGGCCACCATCTTCTCCTTTGGCCCATTGATGTTCCTGGGGGGCATTTCCGGCGAGTTCATCCGCCCGATCCCCATCGTCGTCAGCCTTACGATGCTGGCCTCGATGGTCATGGCCCTGACCATCATCCCCATCTTCAGGAACTGGTACGAGTCCCGGCACCTGCGCAACGGGAACCATGAAGAAAAGCCGGCCGGGCTCCTGGGCCGGCAGCTTGTCCGCCTCACCGGGTGGTACGCAGGGCGGCTGATGCCGCTGATCCTCAGACGGCCGTTGCGTACCGGCGCAATCGGGGTGCTGGTCGCAACCCTGGCCTACGGGTTGATTCCCTTAACGCCTGTTGAACTCTTCCCGGCGGCGGACCGTGAAGAAATACCGATTGATATTCGCCTTCCGAAGGGCAGTAATGTTGAGCAGACAAACGCCGTCGTGCGGGAAATCCAGCAATGGGTCGCAGAACAGCCCGGAGTCGACGAGGTTGCGGCCAGTGCCGGAGCAAGGGCTTACATGTGGTTCGGTGGCGGAACGGCGCTCGATGAGGTGGCCGAGGAAAACGCGCTGGTGATGGCCAAGGTCGACCCTGACAAGGTGGATACGGCGGCGCTTGTTGATTCCTGGCGCAAGGAACTCGGCCGGAAGTACCCGGGCGTGACCGTTTACCCGTTTGAACTGGAGACGGGACCTCCCGTCGGAGACCCGATCGAAATCCACCTTTACGGTGACGACATCGCGGAACTGCGGATGCTCACCCAGCAGGTGAAAGACAGGATTTCGAAGGTGCCCGGCGCCTACAACATCACGGACAACTTCGGCCTGGACAACAACACGCTGGAGTTCCAGGTCAACAAGGCCATGATGGAGCAGAAGATGGTGACCTACGCCGACCTCTCGCGCACCCTGCGCCTGGCCAGCGAAGGGATCACCGTCAGCCAGTTCGACGACGGCAAGGACCTGATCAACATCAACCTGTACGCCGAGGGGTCGGCACGCGACCCCCTGGCTGTTTTTCAGCGCCTGACCGTTCCCAACGCCGTCGGGCAGCAGATTCCGCTGGCGGAGATCGCCGAAATCAAGCCTTCCTTCGGTATCCAGACCATTCCCCACCGCAATCTGGCGCGGGCGGTTACCATTAAAGGCGACGTCCGGGGCCGGACGGCCACCGAGGTCAATAAGGACATCCTTCTTATCTTGGAGAAAATGCAGCTCCCCGAGGGGTACCGCTGGGAAGTGGGCGGGGAGTTTACCGAACAGACGGACATCTTCATCGACATGGGCAAACTTTCGATCGTCGTCTTTTTCCTGATTTTCATCCAGATCGCCATCCAGTTCTATTCCTTAAGCCTGCCCATGCTGGTGATGAGCACGGTGTACTTGGCGGTGGCGGGGAGCCTGATCGGCCTGTTCGTCACCCAGACCCCGTTGGGCTTTATGACCATGATGGGCGTTATTTCCCTGTCGGGGATCGTCGTGCGTAACGGGATCGTGCTAATCGACTTTATCGAAAAGGCACGCGCGGCGGGCGCCGGGCTTAAAGAGGCGGTCATCAAGGCCGGCGAAGCGCGCCTGCGCCCGATTCTCCTGACATCTATGACGGCCGTGGCCGGCCTGACGCCGCTGGCCCTTTCCGGGAATCCCCTGTTTACCCCGCTGGCGGTGACGATCATCTCCGGCCTGCTTTTTTCAACGATGCTTACGCTGATCGTCGTTCCTTCGCTTTACACCGTACTGGCGACCTTTAAAGAGAAAAGACGGGCCGGAGAAGCACGGGAGCGGGCCCCGGCCCTCGGCCGGTAGCTCGGCGGCCGGCGCTTATGCCCGTCCCCCGTTCCTGGCCCGGCTTGCAGCGAGTTCGGCTATGGCCTTCTTCAGGGAAATGAAGCCTTTGAGGAGCTCAAGCGATGTTTCGGCCAGCTCGGCCGCCGTCTCGGCTTTCGCCTGGCGAACCAGATCGGCCGCCATGTTGTGCAGGGCTTTGTGCGGCATATCGAGCTGCCTGAAGGCGGGCAGGTGGCCGTAGGCGGCTTTCGCTGAAGTACCAGCGTCCGAAGGCGCAATCGGTGTGGCTGGTGACCGTACCGCCAGTTCCCGTTCTAAGAAAGCGGCGTGGTCCGCCAGCCTGGCCCCCAGTAGCCGCAACGGTGTTGATTCGCCCGCCGCCTTAATCGTATCAAGAAGCTCCTTCCCGACTGCCTCCTGCAGGTGACTGGCATTGGCGCGGCACCAAGACCCGAAGGTAGGATGGCGGCCAGTCTTTGCCCCGACTTTGCCAGCAGCGTAGTGGCTGACGCCTGAATCTCCACCGCTTTTGGTGATTTCGTTACTGGCCGCGGCTGCTTGGTTTATCTGTTCGAGGTTTTTGCGCAGGGAAACGGCTAGGTGCTTGGTCTTGCCGTTGTAATGCTTAAAAATGCCAGCGATGCTTTCGGCATCTTTTCCGGTCCGTTTGGCCCAGCCTGGCCAGCCGGCCCATCTCGCCGGCTAGCCATCCGTACCGTGCCGACCGCTTCCTTGGTTTGGCCGGCCAGTTTGCGCACCTTGTCCACGACTACGGCGAAGCCTCGCCCTTGTTCGCTGGCCCGTGCGGCTTCAATAGCGGCATTCAGCGCCAGCAGGTTGGTTTGGTCGGCGACCTTTCCGACCTGCTCGCCGATTTCGTGCACCTGCCTCAATCGCATGCTGGCTTCCTCCAGGTGTGTGGCGGCGGCCTGGATGCCAGCGCTGCCCTTCGGTGAGCAAGGTTTCCATTTCCGCTAGCCCGGTCTTGTTGTTTTCTCCGCTCTCGGCGAGCTAGACCAGTGTCGCCAGGCTTCCTCGATGGATGCGTTGATCTCTTCGGCCGAACCGGCCAGTTCCTGGACCGCGGACGCCATGTGCTCGGCCTCCAGGGCCGCTTCGCCGGCTTTATACCGCGCCCACTCCGCGGTGTGGGCTATTACGAACCGGCCGACGGCCAGGCGGAAAAGCGCGTTCTCGATGTTGTCCGTGTGGTGCAGTTCTCTTTGGAATCTCTGACCAAACACTTTTGACAACATCCTAAACTTTAAAGCTGGCCACAGATCCCGAGAGTTTTTCGCCCATTTTGGAGAGCTCGCCGGCGGCGGCCGCAACTTCCTGAATGCTGGACGAGGTCTGCTCGGTCGCGGCAGCAAGTTGCTGGGTTCTTTCATTGATTTCCTGGAGCGCTCTGCCCGCCGTATTTGCCACCTGGACGCCGCTTTGCACCTCCGTGATTCCCTTGTCCATTGCGCTGACAGCCTGGCTGACGCCGTGTTGAACCCTGGTAATCAATCCGGCGATTTCCTTGGCGGCGTTCGCCGACTGCTCAGCCAGCTTGCGGACCTCCTCCGCCACGACGGCGAACCCGCGCCCCTGCACGCCCGCCCTGGCCGCCTCAATAGCGGCATTAAGCGCCAGTAGGTTGGTCTGGTCGGCGATGCCGGTGATGACATTAATGATGTCGCCGATCTGTTTGGAAATGGTGCCCAATTCCTGGACGGCGGCGTTGACTTGCTGGGTTACCGTGGCGATGCTGTTGATCTTGGCCACCGTGTTCGCTACGGTTTCGTTCCCTTTTACAGCTAAATCTGACACCTCGGAGGTGGTGCCGGCGACATCCTCGATGGTGGCGCTGATCTCTTCGGTTGACGCGGCCAGTTCTTCGCTGTGTGCGGCCAGCGACTGGGAGATCCCCGTAATGTTGGCGATGAGGCCCTTAAGCTGTTCTCGCATCTGATTAAGAGCCTGGGCCAACTGGCCTATCTCATCTTTAGCCTTAATGTTGATTGCTTGGGTGAAGTCGCCGTCTGCCACGCGCCTGACGCCGTCCATCATCACCTTGACCGGCCCCGTGATGGAACGCGTGACGAAGACGGCGATGACTAGACCTACAAAAATTGCAACCCCGCTTGCCGTGAGTGCTGTAGCACGGCTTTTGCCCGCAGAATTCACCATACTGGTAATGACGCCGTCTGTTTTCTGCCGGTTTTCCTGAACCAGTTCAAACATAACGGTATTGACATTAGTGTCGTAATTGTTGTACTGTCGGGCAATGGCAATGGCTTCCGCGGTCTTGCCCTGTTTTGCGAGAGGAATGGCCTGGCCGGAAATATACTGGTCAAACTCGGATACATTTTGAAGCACTTCCTCAAGCTTGGGCTTCGCCTCGGCGCTACAGTTATTAAGGCGTTGCTGCAACAACGACTTCGTCGTTTCAATGTTCTTCGCGTACTCGTTAGCGTATTTGGCGTCTCCGTAGAGCAGGTACGCCTTGATATCCCTGGAGGCTTCCTTAAAAGCGTCAGCAATCTGGTACTCCAGATTCAGATGCTGTATACGCGTGTTAACATCATCCGCGTGGAAGATTACCGCATTCATTACTAGGGCGGATTCGACTACGACCACCGACAAAAGCAGCAGCAGGATCAAAAACCCGCCGCATATCTTCATACCCACCGATAACTTCACTTCAAGTGCCTCCTCAACGGGTAGATTTCGGGTAGATTTAACGTTGCAATCTCTACGCAATGTGTTCCAGGTTAAGTATCAGCCACAGCGACTGTTCTTTCTTGACGATGCCCCGCACGACGCCGTTACCTGCTCCCAGCGTATCGACTGCTTCCATTTCTTCGTCTGAGTACGTGTTCACTTCCAGCACGCGGTCCACGATCAGCCCGAAAACCCTGTCTGTGGAGCTGACCAGGATGATCCTGGTGTTTTGGTCGACGGGGGCTTTGGCTAGGCCGAGACGGCTGCGGAGGTTAATCACGGGCACCACCACCCCGCGCAGATTGATCGCGCCTTCAAAATGCGCCGGCATTTCAGGCATCGATGTGATTTCGGTGATCCTCAGAATCTCGTGCACGCTGGAGATCTCGACCCCGTAACGGTTGCCGGCCAATTCAAAGACTACAACCTGTTCGTCAGGCAAACGTTTCACCTCTCTCGGACAAAGAATGCTTACTATAACAATTATTTCGGTTTGTAACAGAAGAACTTAAGCAGAACGCTTCTAAAAAGAATGTCGACTAATGTCGAAAACTATGGAATCTCCGGAAATAGAATATTTGTTGTTGTAAGTTGACCCCGTTGGTTGAAGACCTAATTTCCCAATAACCATTAATCAATTTATAGAGGAGGTTATAGTGTACACAACCGTTAACCCCAAATGCGTACTTTGTACTGATCGGTGCATATTTGGCGCCTGGATCAATCTTCGAACTGCACGGTCAAAAAAGCGAAAACCTAACGTTTACCGCTTGCGCTGATCCCAGAGCCGTCTTCTTCTGAAGCAAAGGCTTGTTTGCACAAACTTGATGAACAAACGTACCATTATATGGGTCTATAGTATTCGCGGATGGTTTAATTTTAACGTCAGTTGGCGACAAAACCGAGCTTTTCTAGCGTAAGCCATTTATTTGCCGTTCATGTAACTTGCCGGCAAGGTTTATCTCTTTAGACTAAAATGCAAAAATGTCCTGTGTATCGGGAAACAAGAGAACTAGATGGGGGCGATGGCTAACGGTGAGAGGAGAAACTGATGAACATCCTTCTTGTGGATAACTACGACGGAAGTCGCACCGCCCTGGCCAAGTCTTTAAGGGAGCTCAACCACAACGTTGTGGAATGCAGCAACGCTGCCGCAGTATTAAAAGCATCGCCGCCGGCGTGTTCCATCTAGTTCTTGTTGACGCCGATCTGCCGGGATGTCCGGGATTGAACTGTTGCGCCGGATTCGGGGATCGCCGGCGTATCAAAACATCGAGGTTATTCTCCTTACCGGTGACCGTGCGGCGTACAAGTCCGTGGAAATCCTGGAGGCCGGCGCCTACGGCTGCCTGCGCAAGCCGGTCGGCGTCCAGGAAGCGCAAAAGGCCGTCGAGCTTGTCGTTAAATACCCTGGCTTGAGGCAGGAAAGCGGGTTGACTCGCGCAGAGTGTGCGGGAAGGGTCGAAAATGCGGGTTGTAGAACGATCGGCGGCGGAAAGATTTGCATGTTTTCCGGGGCGATGCAAAAGGTCGTGGAACAGGCTCGGCAACTCCACGCCGACCGTACGATACCGGTATTGATCGAGGGCGAAACGGGGACGGGCAAGGATGTCGTCGCCCGGTACATCCATTGCGGTGAAGACAACGTCATCGCTCCTTTTATCGAACTCAACTGCGCGGTGATCGCTCCCGAAAGCTTCGAGGCCGACCTGTTCGGCTACGCCCCCGGAGCCTGCAACGGGGCCCTGCCCAAGGGGAAAAAGGGAAGACTGGACCTTGCCCAGAGCGGCACGCTTTTCTTGGACCATGTCGGGGAACTGCACCCCGCGGTCCAGCCGAAGCTGCTGAGAATGATCGAGGATAAGGCGTTCTACCGGGTGGGCGGTCTGAAAAAAGTCAAGGTGGACTTGCGCATCGTCTCGACGAGCAACGCCGATCTGGCCGGACGGGTCGAGCTGGGGTTTTTTCGCCTCGACCTCTACTACCGCCTGAACGCCGCCCGCATCCACCTGCCGCCTTTGCGCGAGCGCAGCGAGGAAATCCTGCCCTTCGCCAGGATGTTTCTGGCCGAATTTCGCGCACGAGAAAAGAAAACGCTTTACCTAATAAGGCGGGATGCCCGGGACTTATTCTGTCGTACCACTGGCCCGGCAATGTCAGACAGCTGAAGAACGTTATCGCGCTGGTTGTGGCGATGTGGGACGATTACGAGCTGAAGGCGTCGCATCTGGGCATGCTACAGAAAGCCGGTAACCCGGCCGAAACCGGCGAATGCCCGGAGTCCTGCATACTGAACTACACCGGCTTTTCTCTTCCTCCGGACGGCCTGCCTCTTAAGGAATACAACGACCGCATTATTCTGAAAGCCTTGGAGATGCATAAGGGCAACAAGACCAAAACGGCGAAGTACCTGGGCATCTCGCGCCGGTTCCTGGAATGCCGTCTCAAGCATCTGATGTAGAACTTCAAGGAGCAAGTGATGCGGTTCGCTGCCGCCGCATGCCGCCATTTCCCGTACATTCTTGCTTTTCCAGGTCTGGCATTATTTTGCGGGTATCGCCGCCGCCGGGGCGTATAAAACTAGGCTCGGAGGTTATAGAGCACTGTCAGCACTATTATCAGAAAGGAGAAACGCAAGTGACTATAGGAAGCAAAATGCACCAGACCCTGGCCAGCCTGGAGTCCGCCAAGGCCAGCATGGCCTCCTTCGCCCTGGACACGCAGGACAAAACCGCGAAGCAAATGTTTGCCGACCTCGAACAGCAACTGGGGTCGATCATCGACAGCTTCAAGGGCAGGGTCAACTACATCGAGCAGCAGGAGCCGCAGTACAAGGTGAAGCAGTAAAAAACCGCCAATCGCGGTTGGAAGCCCCGGCTCAAAGACCGGGGTTTTGTATTCTAAACAACATTAAATTGACGAAAGCGCCAGGTAAAAATCTATTTGAGGTTGTGAAAAATCCTGTTGAGCATCTTCTTCAACTGCTGTACTTCAGCATCCGAAAAGCCCTGCAAAGCCTTCTCCAGCACGCCCGTAGCTTTAGAGATTAATTCGTTCCTCAAACTGCGCCCTTTTTCAGTCAAGAAAACCAAAGATACCCTTCCGTCAACGGGGTCCGGCTGCCGGGCAATCAGCTTCTTCTTTTCCATTTTTTCGAGGATCCGGGCGGTGGTCGGCTGGTCCTTGAAGATCCTGTTGGCCAGCTCCTTTTGCGAAATCCCGTCCTCCTCCCACAAGCGGGTCAGCAACCCCCACTGCTCGGGAGTGATGTTGTAAGGCTTGAGTGCTTGGAGCAGTTCGTTCTTTGCTCTCGTGTGCGTTCTGCTTAAAAGAAAACCGATGGAATCCTCCAAAACGTACTTCATAAGAACCCCTTGTCATTCGGCGCCGATAAATTTGTCACGACAATTATATTCTTGCCCCACGGCGCATGTCAATCCTTAGTAACGTATCCCCATCGAAGATACATCACAATGTAAAATAAATCTTTACAGGATCTTAGCCCAAACTTAGTGCCATATTTACGGAAGCCCAACAGCAGGTCAATATTCCCTCTCTAACATGGGCCTTAACATACGCTTCGCCGTTTCTTAATAATCTTTTGCTACGCTTGTTCTAACCATAAGGGCAGAGGTTTACATTTCCGAGAGGGGTCTTAATCATGTTCAATTCCCTGTCTATCCGCTACCGCTTTATTATCCCGGTGGCCTTGATCGTTATCCTCAGCATAACGGTTTCGGCCTTGTGGACGACGCGGCAGGTGCGGGTAGGGGCTTACCGGGCGGCGGCGGAGAAAACCAAAAACGACCTCAAGACCGCGGAGACCTTGCTGGATAAATGGCCTGGCGCAACTGCCCTCCGACCCGCAGTCCCCGGCGCGGAAGTCAGGGTTTCGGCGTGAAAGCCCCCGCGGGAAGATAACCCTCTCTTGCCGAATCAGGGTTTACAAACTGCCGGGGCAGGGTTTATAATGACCATAAAGCGGCAGCCGAAGCTGCCTAACCCCTCTTGGGTGATTTGTGTTCGTAGCGCGTACCACGGAGGTACAAGCCCGGCTAAGGGCTGCCGACGTGGTTTTTTTTGTTTGGCCGGGCCGGTACTTGATTTTATATGCAAGGAGGAATATCGCAGTGACGACCAGGACCTTTCGGCTCATTTTCTTGCTTTTCTTGGTGGCGGCTCTGGCGGCCGCGGTTGTCGGCTGCTCCTCCCCGGACGGGGGGAAGGACAAGCCGGTCGCGGATGTTGCGCCCGCGCCCAAGCTCCAGGTGGTGACCACGACGACCCTGATCGAGGACATCGTTAAGTCGGTGGGCGGGGAGAGGGTCCAGGTGACCAACATCATTCCGCCCGGTTCCTGCCCGGGGCACTTCGACGTCAAGCCGGGTGACCTCAAATGCCTGGCGGAGGCCAAGCTCTTCCTGATGCACGGCTGGCAGGGCAAGAAGTTCTCCGAGGAACTCATAAAGTCGGCTGCCAACCCGGGGCTGCAAAAGGTTGTCCTGGACCTGGAGGGCAACTGGATGGCTCCTCCCGTCCAAGTTCAGGCCATCGACGCCGTGACGGACGCGCTGGCCGCGGCCGACCCGGATAACGCCGCCTCCTACCGTGAGGCGGCCGCCGCGCGCAAGAAGAGGGTTGAGGAAACCGGCCGGGAGTTAAAGGCCCGGCTTGAGCAGGCCAGGGCAGGCGAGGTCAAGGTGCTCTGCGCCGACATGCAGGCGGGTTTCGTGAAGTGGATGGGCTTTCCGGTCGTTGCGGTGTACGGACGCCCGGAGGACACCACGCCCAAACAACTGGAGGAACTCCTCAACCGTGCCAGGAGCGAGGGCGTGAAGCTGGTCATTGACAACCTTCAGAGCGGACACGAGGCCGGCGTCGGCATCGCCAAGGAACTGGGCGCCAAACACGTTACTCTCTCCAACTTCCCGGGCGGTCTGCCGAACACGGCCTCCTGGGAGGAAGCTATCAGGCACAACGTCGCCCTGGTGTTGAAAGCCGTCGAGGGTTAAGACAATTTCAACGGAGGTTCGCCGGAAATGCTGCGGGATTACTTTAACCGCCTTGCTCCACAATGGGACGGCCTGGCGGCGGACGACCAGACGTCCCTGTTGCGGGAGATCGTCGCCGGAAGCGGGTTGCGGGAAGGAATGCGTGTTCTGGACGTCGGCTGCGGCACCGGCGTCCTGACCCTGCTTTTACTCGCAGCCGTGGGGAAACAGGGGAGCGTGGTCGGCGCCGATTTTGCGCCGGCCATGCTGGAACAGGCGCGCACCAAAAGGTTTGGCCCCAACGCCGTCTTCATCGAGGCCGACGTAATGAGCCTGCCCTTCGCCGGCGGATACTTCGATGCCGTTTTCTGCAACAACGCCCTGCCGCATTTTCCCGACATCCCCGGCGCCTTGCGGGAAATGCATAGGGTCTTGGCCGAGGGAGGATGCCTGACCGTCTGCCATACGAAGAGCCGGGATGAAGTCAACCGTATGCACCGCCAGATCGGCGGGCCGGTGGCCGATCACCTTTTGCCTCCGGCCGCCGAACTGGCCGAGATTTTAGTCCGGGCCGGCTTTACGGGAGTCAGCGTTACCGACGGGGCGGACCGGTTTGTGGCGACCGGCGTCCGCCCCGGGACGTAACTTGTATCAAGGTGCTGGTAAATTCTTGTTTTGTGGTTTCTCCCGTCCCTCTCTTTCCCTATACAATTCCTTCCCCAAGGGAGAAGGCAGCCTCATCCGGCTGCCTTCTCCCTTGGATAAGTTGAGGGTTTACAGAGAGGCACAGGTTGGACGGAAACCGGGATCAGACGAAGGACCTAGTACCGAAAGCTTCGTACGGCGAAAGGGATGGGCATATATGAGGGAAACAGCGATCGGTTTGCGTAATGTTGCTGTAGCCTACCGGGACGACGTGGCTTTACGCGGCGTCACCATGGACGTATATGCCGGTGAGTTTGTCGGCATCGCCGGTCCCAACGGTGCCGGCAAGACCACGCTGTTGACGGTGGTCAACGGTCTCGGCCGTTTGCTGCGCGGCGAGGCTGTTGTACTGGGGGAACGCCTGGCCGCCGGGCGGCGGGGCCGGGAATTCCGCACCGACCGCCGGGCTACCGCGCTGCGGCGCCTGATCGGTTACGTGCCGCAGAATGTCCCCGTCGACCCGCGCGTGCCGGTGCGCGTACGGGAAGCGGTGATGATGGGCCGCGCCGGGCGGCTGGGCTTGTTCCGCCGCCCCGGCCCCGCCGACTGGCGGCTGGTGGACGAATACCTGGAACTGGTGGGCCTGTCGCACCTGGCCGATCGCCCCTTCGGGCATCTTTCGGGGGGAGAACAGCAGCGCGTGGCCATCGCGCGGGCTCTAGCCCAGGAGCCGCGTATACTCCTCCTGGACGAGCCCACCGTGTCGCTCGATTGGCGTTCGCAGCGGCAGGTCTTGTCCCTGATCAGGCGGGTCCATCTGGAACGCAAGCTGACGACATTGATGGTTAGCCACGATCCCCGGGAGACTTTTGATATGTGCGACCGCGTAGCGCTTTTATGCCGCGGCCGCCTGGCGGCGTTCGGGCCTCCGCGGGAGGCGCTGTCCGATGCCCGCCTGCGTGCCGTCTTCGGCGGAGGTTGTTCGGCGTGAGCGCCTTCGGTTACGACTTCATGCAGTACGCCCTTCTGGCGGGGCTCCTCGGTGGCGTTGCCTGTTCCCTGGTGGGGGTCTTGGTGGTCAGCATGCACCTTTCTTTTATCGGGGTGTGCCTTTCGCATGCCGCTTTTGCCGGGGCTGTCATCGCCGTTTTCGCCGGTCTTAACCCGCTCGGAGGGGCCCTCGTCTTCAGCCTGTCCGCCGCCGCCGCCATCGGCCCTCTGGCCGACCGCGGCGAGTTCAACCCGGACACGTCCCTTGGTATCGTCTTCACCTTGATGATGGGGACGGCTTTTCTGTTTATGGGCCTGATGGCGGGGCCCAAGACCGAAGTCTTGGGCATAATGTGGGGCAGCATCCTCATGATCAGGCTACCCGACCTGCTTATCCTGGCGGCCAGTGCTCTGCTGGCCACGGGCGTGGTGGTTGTCTTCTTCAAGGAAATCCAGGCGCTGCTCTTCAACCGGGAAATCGCGGCGGCTGTGGGTTTGCCGGCCACCTGGGTGTTTTACGGGTTGTTGTTTCTTACCGGGTTGACGGTGGCGGCCAGCCTCTACCCGATAGGCGGGCTCCTCGTGTACAGCCTCATTCTTAACCCAGCGGCGGCGGCCTACCAGTTGACCTACGATTTGCGCCGGGTGTTCGTTCTTGCCGCCGTTTTCGGCGTCCTCTCCTGTTGGACGGGCCTGGTTACCGCCTATTACGCCGATTGGCCGTGCGGTGCCACCATCGTCATTGTATCCACCCTTATCTTTCTGCTGGCCAACTGGTTGTCTCCGAAAAAGAAGGTCAAACGTTTCAACGAGGCGCAAGCGGGAAGCTGAAAACGCCGCCCCAATCGCGTGCAGGTCGGCGGAAGGCTTTTTGAAAGGAGAGACATGTTATGACCCCTAAAGACCCGGAAATCAGAGACGACTGTTGCTTGAGCCCGACGCGCCGGTCGCGCCTCTTTATGAAGTCCTGTTTCAGTGCGCAGAAAGCTTTAAAAAGTATTGTGTGCTTGTCTCTGCGATGGAAATCGGGTTGTTCGAGCGGCTCCGTACGCCCCGGACGTTAGACAACCTTTGTCACGTGCTTGCTTTATCTGGTAAACTGATTAGAATGGTTAACTTGTCCCTGAGTGACAGATAACTGTCAGCTTGACAAGCCTACGGGGTACCATTCTTCTTTAAACAGTGGGGAGGGGTTTGTAGGACCCATGGAAGGGTACTCGACGGTGAAACTTGGAGTTAGCTTCCAGGTGCGGTTTCTACTGAAGCCTTCAAAACGCCATGAGCGCTTAAATGCTTACTTACATCGGAGCTGGACCGCTTACCGGTCTTCGAGACAGCTCACAGGTAAGGTAAGTAAAGTAAAGCCCTTGGACTTGCCTTTTGGCATGACCAAGGGCTTATTAGTTTAAATAGTGTGGTGGCTTTCACCGGTTTCACCCTGCGCTGACGCGGGGCAGCTTGCCAACCTGGATTTCCTCCGCCCACTTGAGGATGCGCTGCAGGGTTTCTTCGCGTTTCCTGCCGATGGCCTCGAAGTCCATCGCCGGAACGTAGAAGCTCTCCAGGTAGTCATGCGTCAGCTTGGCGTCGGCGATGTTACGGATCGCCCGGTTCAGCGAGGTCCGGAAGCGCTGCTGGGCTTCCATCATCGCCGGGATGAAGGGATCGAGGGCCCGGCGGTCGATATACTGGTAGAGGTCCAGTACCGTGATGTTGACGCCCTCCAGCCCCGAGGCGTCGAAGCCGATCTCCTCGGAGTATTTGAGGAAGGCCGCTTCCAGGGCCGGGACGACCAGCAGTTCGATCTCTTCGGGCTCCAGGGCGCAGTGGTAGATCTCGGTATCCAGTCCGCGCATCTCGGCGGCGTCGGCGAGGCGGGCCAGCACCTTCGCCCGTCCCGTGCCGGGCATGCCCTTGAGGATGTAGATGCTCCTGAGCCCTGCCAGGAGAGTCTCCATGTAGTGGACGACCCCCTGGGGAGAGATGGCGGAGGCAAAGAGACGGCGGATCTTGGGGAAGTAACGGTACTGCGGGGGAACGCTGTCAAGGACATCCCTGATCAGCTCTTGCGTCAGTCGGTTTAACTGCGTTTTGTTGGTGGCCTCGTCGACGTAGTCCCTCATTTCGTCGCGCGCCACCTTGGCCTCGGCCAGGTGGCTGTAAGCGGTGCGGAAGAACCGCCCCACCTTGGCGGCGGCCCGGAGAATGTCGTCCTTAGCGGCCCGCATTTTGGCCTCGTCCCAGTAGTCACCGAGGTGGATGATCTCGTCCACCGCCCCCGGGTGTTTCGGATCGACGATGTGCGGAGCTGTTCCGTCGATCAGAGCCACGCCGATGGCCGGTATCTTGACGCCGTCCAGCGAGCCGTTGTCGGACGAACAGCAGTGAAATTCTACGTCGAACCCGCGCCTTTGCATCTCCTCGCCGATGGCCCGCATGAAGGTGGATTTGCCTACGCCGGGACCTCCTTTGATGACGAGGATTCTCGTTGCGTCCGGCTTGATGATGTAGTCGTAATAGGAATGAAATCCTTTGCAGGTATTGCCTCCCGGAAAAACTTTCTTTGACCTTCCTTTGACCACAGATCACGCCTCCCCCAAAAACATTGATGGAGCGCTGTGACATTGGCTCGTGCAGTACAGCGCTTTGCTATTTGTAAGTCGACAGCTTCCGGCATCACTACATGCTATGTCGAGGGGCGGCTGCGGTGACTGGGGGAGGTAGTTGTAACTTCTGCCAAAACGAAGGTCTTAGGCATTGGGTATTGGTATTGGATTGTTGTGGGAATGCCTGAACGGGAATGCTTTTAAGTCCGACACCTAACACCTAAAGCCTAATACCCACTTTATAGTGCCGGAGCCACAGGTCTACCTGCGCGAGGTAGGCGAAGAGCTGAGCCGCGCCCATCAGTTGGCCGAACCAGGCTGGGTTGAAGGATCCGCCGCCGGACTCGGCGACCCTGCGCACGGCCGGGACGTTGAGCAGAGGAAGCAGCGGGGATGCCGGATCGTCGAGAATACTGAGCAGCCAGTCGCGCGTCGCCGCCAGGTAAGCGGGGTTGTGCGTCTTGGGGTAGGGGCTCTTGCGGCGCTCGAGGACGTCGTCGGGCAGCACGCCTTTCAGGGCCAGGCGGAGGATGCCCTTTTCCCGGTTGCAGTGGCTTTTCATGCGCCAGGGGATGTTCCACACGTACTGCACCAGGCGGTGGTCGCAGAATGGTACGCGGACCTCGAAACCGACGGCCATGCTCATCCTGTCCTTTCGGTCGAGGAGGGTGGGCATGAACCTGCGGATGTTAAGGTAGGACATCTCCCGCATCCGCGCCTCGAAAGGGTCCTCGCCTTTCAGCCGGGGCACCTCGGCGACGGCCTCGCGGTACCTCGCGGCGATATATTCCTCGGGACGAATGGCCTTGATCACTTCCGGCGCAAGCAGGGCCGCCTTCTCCCGGGTCATGCGTATCCAGGGGAAGGTATCCCCTTCCAGGGCCTCCTTGCTGTAGAACCACGGGTAACCGCCGAACACCTCGTCGGCGGATTCCCCGGAAACGCCGACGGTGGCTTCCTTTTTTACCTCGCGGCAGAACAGCAGCAGGGACGAATCTATATCGGCCATGCCCGGGAGATCGTTGGCGAGAACGGTTGTCTTCAGGGTTTCCAAGAGTTCCGGCGTGTCGACCGTGACGTAATGGTGGACCGTGCCGGCGGCTTCGGAAACACGCCTTACCCACGGGGCGTCGGAGTCGGGCTGGAACCGGTTGGGCCGGAAGTGACGGTCGTTCCCCGCGTAATCGACCGAGAAGGTGTGCAGCGGCCCCATTCTTTCCCTGCGGTAGGCGGCGGCGGCAAAGGCCGTGATGGCGCTGGAGTCGAGCCCCCCGGACAGGAACGTGCAGACAGGGACGTCGGACACCAGCTGGCGCTGGACGGTGTCCTCCAGCAGTTTCCGGATCGTGGCCGCGGTCGTTTCTAGGTCGTCGGTGTGGGGCCGGCTTTCCAGTGACCAATACTCGTAAATGTGGAGGCCGCTCCGGTTGAAGATCAGAGAGTGAGCGGGCTTGAGCTCGGCGATGTCCTTGAAGACACCCTGCCCGGGGGTGCGTGCCGGGCCGATGAAAAAGAGCTCGGCCAGCCCCGCGGCGTCGACCTCCGCCCGGATTTCTGGATGGACGAGGATGGCTTTCGGTTCGGAAGCGAAGATAAAGGTCTCTTCCCGTACGGTATAGAAAAGCGGTTTGACTCCCAGGCGGTCGCGGGCCAGGAAGAGGGTTTGCTCCGTCTCGTCCCAGACGCCGAACGCGAAGATGCCGTTAAGGCGCTCGACGCAGGCCGGCCCCCACTCGATGAAGGACATCAGCAGGGCTTCGGTGTCCGAGTTGCGGGTGAGGAAGACGTGCCCGCGCGCCTCCAGTTTGCAGCGCAGTTCGGGGGTATTGTACAGCTCGCCGTTGTAAACGATGGTATAGCTGCGCCCGTCCCGCTCGCGCGTCATCGGCTGGGCCCCGCCCACCGGGTCGACGACGATCAGGCGGCGGTGACCCAGCGCCGCGTGCCGCGATATCCAGGTGCCGGAGGCATCCGGCCCTCGGGCCGCGAGGGTTCCGGTCATGCTGTCAAGTACCGGCCCTTCCCGGGTCAGATCCCTGTTCCAGTCAATCCAGCCGACGATTCCGCACATTGTCGATCCCCTCCGAGAAACGTTTTAAAAGCTGTGTTTGAGGCCGGCCTGAGGCCGGGCAAAGTAAAAGGGCGTCGTAAGCATGCCGCTTCCAGCGCCCTTGCTGAAAGACCATCGGATTAACAGTGACCGCCGTTGTCACGCTTCATCTTATGACGGCCGGGAGGCGGATGTTGCCATTTTCTTCGGGGTTGCGAGGTGTTATTAATTTCCTGAAATCCAGCAAATTTGTAGTTGACAAGTAAGGACGGCGTAATATAATAAGGGCATGATACAAAGTCGTATCGAGGCCTACGAGGGCGCCCATGTGCGGGCGCCTTTCAGTTTCTTGGGGGGGCCGGCTCTCTTGGGGATTAAAGTCAACTCTCAAAGGGGGAAGTCACGTGAAGAAGATCGAAGCCATCATCAGGGCAACCAAGGTTGAAGACGTCAAAAAGGCCCTGGATAAGTTCGGTATCCATGGGATGACGGTGTCCGACGTGCTGGGCTGCGGACTGCAGCGCGGTCACCGTGAAATCTACCGGGGGACGGAGTACATCAAGCTGTTGCCCAAGGTGAAGATGGAAATCGTGGTCCGCGACGAGCACGTCGACAGGGTTGTGGAGTTAATCGGCGACGCTGCTCGCACCGGTGAGGTCGGGGACGGGAAGATCTTCATCACGCCGGTGGAGAACGCGATCCGCATCAGGACGAAAGAAGCGGGCGACGCCGCGATCTAGCGCTGGCTGGACAGTCGCCAACGGGCAACGGCGCCTCGGTAAAAAGAATGCATCCGGGGCGTTTGCATTTTTCGGCAAGGGTGCCTCAAGAAACGGTCATACGCTGTGGTATGTTCCGCAGAAGGATTCTCCCACCAAAACCGTTTAAGGAGGCATTATTTTTATGCGCAGATACGTGACGTGGAGCATACTGACGTTAATGGTTTCATTACTTATTCCCGGCTTGGCGTGGGCCGGAGAGCCGACGCTTGATACCGGCGACACCAGCTTTATTCTCGTTTGCACTTTTCTTGTCTTCCTGATGACACCCGGCCTGGCGTTCTTCTACGGCGGCATGGTGAGAAAGAAGAATGTCTTAAGCACGATGATGCACAGTTTTATTGTCATCTGCCTTGTTTCGGTCCAGTGGGTACTCTTCGGTTACACACTTGCTTTCGGTCCCGACGTTAAGAAGATTGTCGGAAACCTCGATTTAATCGGCCTTAGCGGCATGGGCACCGGGATAATCGGGACGATTCCGGACTACGTGTTCATGGCCTTCCAGTTGATGTTCGCGATAATCACGGCGGCTCTCATCTCTGGTGCTATCGCGGAAAGGATGCGTTTTCCGGCTTTTATTGCCTTCGTTTTGTTGTGGACGACACTGGTCTATGACCCCCTAGCCCACTGGGTCTGGGGCGGCGGCTGGTTAATGACCCTCGGTGCTCTGGACTTCGCCGGCGGGACCGTTGTACACATCAGTTCCGGTGTGGCTGGATTGGTGGCGGCGCTGGTCGTCGGCAAGCGGCTCGGTCACGGCGTCAAGACGATGACGCCGCACAGTCTCCCGTTTACTGTCCTGGGTGCCGGGTTGCTTTGGTTCGGCTGGTTCGGCTTTAACCCGGGCAGTGCCCTGGCGGCTAACGCTCTGGCGGCTAACGCTCTGGTCACCACCAACACGGCTGCGGCATCGGCGGCACTGGGCTGGGTCATTGCGGAATGGCTGCGCTTCGGTAAGCCGACGGTTCTCGGTGCCGCTTCGGGGTGTATCGCGGGCCTGGTTGCCATCACCCCGGCCGCCGGTTTCGTAACTCCTCTTGCTTCCATTATTATCGGGCTTGTTGGTGGTGTCGTCTGCTTCATCGCTGTTGCCATCGTCAAGGGCAAGCTGGGTTACGACGATTCGCTCGACGCTTTTGGTGTTCACGGTGTCGGCGGAATATGGGGAGCCCTGGCGACCGGCCTGTTTGCCTGCCCGGCCGTGAACGAGTTGGGTACGGGTCTCTTCTACGGGAACCCGGCCCAGCTTGGGATCCAGGCTATTGGTGTTATTGCCACCATTGCTCTGTCGGGTATCTTAACCTTCATCATCTTAAAGGTTATCGGGCTGTTCACCCCGCTGCGCGCGACGGTCGACGAGGAGGAGGCCGGCCTGGACATCACCCTGCACGGGGAAAGTGCCTACCACGAGGGCGGCGGCGCCGTGCGCGACGGCGGCCTGGTGGGAACACCCGCGGTATCTTGAACTCGTAAGCTTATCCCCCTCAAGGTTACAACACCACGGCGCAACCCCCGTTCCGGCGGGGGTTGTTCTTTGTCATCCCGCGTCCCCCGGGTCTTATCTGCTTATGCCATGCTATGTTTTTGGCCGGGGGTATGTTAAAATAGAGAAATTTAGTAACCCTGCAAAGGAGCAGAAGGGATGCTGCAGACTCGAGTCGTCATCGCCGTGGCTGACGACAACGAGCGAAAGAAGCTTCGGAACAAGCTGGTTAAGGCCGGGCACCTGGTTATCGCCCAGGTGGCCGACGCCAAGGAAACCTTAAGGGTAACCTTCCAGTTCCATCCGGACCTCGTTATCTTCGACACCCGGCTTCCCGACTACGGCGGCCTGGGGGTTCCCCAGGTTATCGACGAGCACCGGGTGGCCCCCATCGTTTTTCTGGCGCATGACCCGCGGGATATCGCCTCTATGGCCAGAACCGAATGGATGCTTTCCTATATATTAGTGCCGTACACGGACGACGAACTGTACCTGGCCATCGAAGTGGCCCTCGCCAACTTTCGCCGTCTCACCGCGCTCGAACAGGAAAACACTAGGCTCAAACGCAACGTCGAGTCACGGAAACTGGTCGAAAGGGCTAAAGGCCTGCTGATGGAGCGTAAAGGTTTTAGCGAGCGTGACGCCTATAAATACATCCAGAAGAGGAGCATGGATACTTCGCGGTCTCTGGCCAAGGTTGCCAGGGAGATCATCATTCAACTGGAATCATCGGATAAGAAATAGTGTACTGTATACTTGGGGCTGTGCCCTTGATTTCTTCGACAAGACCTTCTATAATCGGGGACAGTTAATTAATGAAGCGGGGCAATGGCGTCCCTGAAATCCGCTTAAAATAAGCGGGTTTTGGGGCGTTTTTATTTTTTGGAGGTGAGTTGCTTGCCAAGGCTGCTGACCGCAGAAGACGTCCAGCACTTAGCCCAAGAGTATAATGTGAAGTTTGTCCGCCTCCAGTTTACCGACATCCTGGGGGCGCTCAAGAACATCGCTATCACCGTTGAAGAGTTGGACAGAGCACTGGCCGGCAAGGTCTGTTTTGACAGCGCTGTTTTCGAGGGGTTTGTGCGCGGCCGCCGCCGTGACGTACTGCTGCAGCCGGTGCCCTCTACTTTCGAAGTCTTCCCTTGGCGCCCCAGGGACGGCGCCGTGGCGAGACTGATCTGCGAGGCCCGTACGGCGGACGAGGGCGAATTTGAAGGCTGCTCGCGCTCGGTTCTCCGCCGGACCCTCAACAAGGCTCGTGAACGGGGCTGGATGTTGATGGTGGGGCCGGAGACCGAGTTCTTCCTGTTCGGTACCGACGAGCAGGGGCTTCCGACTACCCGCACCAACGACCGGGCGGGCTTCTGCGACCTGACGCCCATTGACCTTGGGGAAAACGCCCGGCGCGACATGATCCTGACCCTGGAGCAAATGGACATCGAGGTGACGTCGTCGCACCACGAGATCGCCCCGGGCCAGCACGAAATCGGTCTTAAAGACGACACGGCCCTGGCCATGGCCGACAAGCTGGCGACCTTCAAGTTTGTCGTACGCACGGTGGCACAGCGCCACGGGCTGCACGCCTCTTTCATGCCGAAGCCTCTTGACAATTCAATCGGCTCCGGCATGACCCTCAACCTTTCCCTCTGGGACGGGGAAAAGAACCTTTTCCAGGATGATTCCGCCCCCCTGCTGCTCAGCGAGACGGGGAGGTTCTTTGTAGGGGGTATCCTGAAACACGCCCGGGCCATCACGGCCATTACCAACCCGCTGATCAATTCATACAAACGCCTGATCCCCAACAACCTTTCGCCTGTTCTGGCGGGGTGGTCGGAAGGAAACCGCGCCACGATGATCAGGGTTCCTGGTTACGATAACCACGGAGCGAGGCTCGTCCTCAAAAGCCCCGACCCTACAGCCAACCCGTACTTGGCCCTTGCAGCCATCCTGGCTGCCGGCATCGACGGCATCGATAACCGGATCGAACCGCCCCCGCCGCTCGAAGAGTGCAGCAATGAGGAACTTGCGGGGCTTGTCAAAGAAATCAGCCTTCCCCGTAACATGGGCGAAGCTCTGACGGCCCTTGCGGAGGACCGGCTTGTTCAGGACACGCTGGGTGAAGCGATTTACCAGCGGATCATGGCCGTCAAGCAAGACGAATGGACACGCTACAACGATAAAGTACATCAATGGGAACTGGACGAATACCTGGCTAAATACTAGGTGTTTGGTATTAGGTGTTGGGTGTTCTATATTAGCTGTTGGCTGTTGAATGTCGGATGGAGAAGTTTTCTAGCGACTCACCCGATAGGATCTTGAACCACGCGGAATAGCAGAGGGGATGATAGCCTTTAACCAGTTAGATAGTTTACTAAAGAAACAAAATAGATAACTTTAAATTATTTTTTACAGGAGGATGGCAGTCAGATGAATTTCAGCGTTGGCACAAATGCTAGTGTAGCAACACAGACCAGGCTTCGTACCGGTGACCAGAAGTGCCCGCAGAGCGGCATGTGCGTGACCTGTCTCGACGGGTGTCCGGGGACGTGCGAAATTGGCAAGTCGGCGATTCGGGGCAAAGAGGTGCTTTACCCCCAGCCCTTTGGCAAAACCACTTCCGCCGGCCAGAAGAAGTATCCCGTAGACTACTCTCATATCAATATCCAGGGTACGGCAGTGGGCGCTTTCGGCATCGATGCCGACCCTGACAAGGCGATCTTCCCTGCCGTTGACCTTACGACCAGACTGGGCCGGAATGGGGACATCAAACTCAGTCTGCCGATTGTTGTCGCTGCCATGGGCTCGACCAACGTTGCCGCCAACAACTGGGACCACCTGGCTGCCGGGGCGGCGCTTGCCGGTATCGGCATCGCTATCGGCGAGAACGTCTGCGCTATGGACCCCGACTCGGAGATCAAGAACGGCCGCGTGGTACATTCACCGGCAATGGAAGCCCGCATTAAGGCTTTCACCGACTGGTACGACGGTGAGAATGGCTTCATTGCCGTACAGGCCAACGTTGAGGATACCCGATTGGGCGTTCAGGAATGGTGCATCGAGAAGTTTGGCATTGAGGCGGTGGAACTCAAGTGGGGACAGGGAGCCAAAGACATCGGCGGCGAGGTTAAGCTTAACAGTCTGGAACGCGCCCTGCAGTTAAAGGGCCGCGGCTACATCGTGCTGCCCGACCCGGAGGACCCGGCCGTACAGGAGGCCTTCAAGGCGGGCGCCTTTAGAGAGTTTGAACGGCACTCCCGCATCGGGTTTGTCGAATATGAGAGCTTCATGGCCCGGGTTGAAGAGCTGCGTAAGGCCGGGGCGAAGTACGTCTTCTTGAAGACGGGGGCCTACCGCCCCGCAGACCTGGCGCGGGCTGTCAAGTACGCCTCCGATGCCAAGCTCGACCTTCTGACCGTGGACGGCGCCGGCGGGGGTACCGGGATGAGCCCCTGGCGGATGATGAACGAGTGGGGTATTCCCACGCTCTACATCCAGGCCCTCCTGACCCAGTACTGCGATCGTTTGGCCGCGAAAGGCGCCTATATTCCGCCGATTGCCATCGCGGGCGGGCTGACCCTGGAAGACCATATGTTCAAGGGTTTTGCCCTCAGTGCTCCTTATGTTAAGGCCATTGGCATGGCCCGCTCGCCGCTCGCTGCAGCCATGGTTGCGAAGACCGTCGACCAGAATCTCAAGGAAGGTAAGGTCCTGCCGGAGTATAAGGCCTACGGGGATACCGTGGAGCAGGTTATCCGTTCCGCTAGACGCATCAAAGCAAGGCTGGGAGCGGACTATGACCGCCTGCCGGTAGGCGCCCTCGGCGTTTACGGCTACTGCGACCGCCTGGCCCAGGGCTTGCGCCAGCTGATGTGCGGTGCCCGGAAGTGGGCGCTTAACTACATCACCCGCGACGATGTCGTCGCCTTAACTCCGGAAGCGGCCAGGATTACCGGCATCAAGTACATTATGGACGCGGACAGGGAGGAAGTCGATCAGATCCTGGGATGAAGATGACAAGTATACAGGATATTTATCAATAAAACTCTTGTCAGATAATCTGTCAGTTCGTATAATACATTGTATTAAAATATATACCTCGGGTACAACGACGTATCCAGGACGGCAATGATGCCCCGGTGGACTGCGCAAGCGCGGTTCGTCAGGGGCGTTTTTATTTGCCGGGAATACTAGTTAAAACGAGGAGGTAGGCCCTGTGCCCAGGCAGCAGCGCGTCGTCGTGGTCGAGCCCGACGCTCACTGGCGCAAGAATTTGAAGGCGACGCTGGCAAAGGCGGATTACTTGGTCATCGGCGAGGCCGAAGACGGCATCACCGCCATCAAGCTGATCCGTTCCCGGCAACCGGACCTGGTCATCACCGATGCCTTCCTCCCGGGCATGAATGGGTTGGAGGTGGCCCGCATCGTCCACGACGACAAACTGGCCCCTGTCGTCCTAACCTGCAGCGCGTACAACATGGATGTGCTGGAGAAGGCGAAGGAAGCGCAGGTCTTCGGTTTCGTCGTCAAACCGGTCGACGAGCAGACCATCATCCCCATCATCGAGATCGCCCTGAACAGCTACCGCGAGGTTACGCGGCTTGAGGGCGAAATCCGCTCGCTGAAGGACACGCTTGAGACCCGCAAGACGGTGGAGAGGGCGAAGGGTATCCTCATGGAGACGCTCGGTCTCTCGGAAGTCGAGGCCTTCAGGAGGATCCAGAAGCAGAGCATGAACAAGCGCCTCTCGATGCGGGCGGTCGCGGAAGCCATTATCCTGGCGCACCAGCTTAATGAAAGCTAAAATGCCCGGCACTCAACTGAAGGAGTTGAATTGCAGGTAGATCTAACCTGTTAACGTTTCAAGGAGTAATTGTTAGCCCTGAATGTAAATGTAATGGTTCTTCGAGTTGAGTGCCGGGAGCACTCAGCGTCAAGCATCCGGCGCTTAGACTAAGGGTTTTAACCCGAATGCTAATGCGGAACGCTGAATGCCGAATGCTGCTTTAAGTGAATATCCCCGGAGAGGCATAACGGAGTGCGTCCCGGGTAGGCAATGACGCCTTTAGAAGGTGGGTTGAAATAACCCCTTTTAAAGGCTTGCTTTTTTAGGGCACCTTGAGGGGTCAAATTAAAGGAGGAGAACTCTCATGGAACAGGCGATCAAACAGGAGATCTTGGAAAAGTGCAGGCAGCTCGGTGTCAAGTTCATCAGGCTTCAGTTTACCGACATCCTGGGCGTGCTCAAGAACGTGGCCATTCCGGTAGAACAGCTGGAAAAGGCCCTGGACGGCGAACTGATGTTTGACGGGTCCTCGATTCACGGCTTCGCCCGGATCGAAGAGTCCGACATGTATCTCCGCCCGGACCCCAAGACCTTTGTCATCTTCCCCTGGCGTCCACGGGACGGTGCCGTGGCGCGCCTGATTTGCGACATCTATACCCCGGACGGCGCCCCCTTCGCCGGGTGCCCGCGGAATACCTTGAAGCGCGTGCTTGCCGAGGCCCGTGCCCTGGGGTACACCATGAACGCCGGCCCTGAACTGGAATTCTTCCTCTTCCACGTGGACTCCGACGGCTGCCCGCTCCTCGATACCCAGGACAAAGCCGGCTACTTTGACCTTTCTCCCGTGGACAAAGGCGAAAACGCCCGCCGCGAAATGGTCATGGCCCTGGAAGAGATGGGCTTCGAGATCGAGGCCTCGCACCACGAAGTGGCCCCCGGCCAGCACGAGATCGACTTCAAATACTCCGACGCCCTGGACGTGGCCGACAAGATCGTAACCTTCAAGTTCGTGGTGCGCACCCTGGCCCAGCGCCACGGCCTGCACGCCACCTTTATGCCGAAGCCGATCTACGGCATCAACGGCTCCGGGATGCACACCAACCAGTCGCTGTTCAAGGGTGGAAACAACGCCTTCTTCGATCCCACGACCCCGGACCAACTGAGCCAGGAATGCTACTGGTACGTGGGGGGCCTGCTGAAGCACGCCCGCGGCTTTGCCGCCGTGACGAACCCGACAGTCAACTCGTACAAGCGCTTGGTGCCCGGCTACGAGGCGCCGGTCTACCTGGCCTGGGCGCAGGGCAACCGCAGCGCGCTGATCCGCATCCCGGCGAAGCGCGGGCTGTCCACCCGGGTGGAGTTGCGCAATCCCGATCCGGCCTGCAACCCGTACCTGGCCCTGTCCGTGGCCCTGGCCGCCGGTCTGGACGGGATCAAGAACAAGATCGCCCCGCCCGAACGCGTGGAACGCGACATCTTCCACTTAAGCCCGCAGGACCGCCTGGAGATGGGTGTGGCCAGCATGCCCGGCAGCCTGGAAGAGGCCCTCGGTGAACTGGAAAAAGACGATGTCGTCAAGAAAGCGCTGGGTGACCATGTCCTGACGAAGTTCCTGGAAATCAAGCGCAAGGAATGGGACGAATACCGGGTCCAGGTCCACCCCTGGGAAGTCGAGCAATATCTGGAGAAGTTTTAGGCGCTGTCTTCACCCGGTACTCAGCCTTACGGCCCATCTTTCGGGGCTGACCCTAATGACCCGAGGAACAGACTCTGGCTAACGCTGGAGGTTGCTTACGGGCTGAGTGCCGGGTGAGGCGACTTCTTCTTCTGAGGAAGGGCGCCGTGAGGAACCGGGATATTTCTGCTTCGAAGATCCTGTTCCGGTTTCTGACCGCGCTTTTCCAATCTTTCACAAGGTGGTGTTTAGATTGGCTGCCTGGCTAACGCCCGAAGACGTGCGGGAGCTGGTCCAACAGTTTGGCGTCAAGTTCATCCGCCTGCAGTTTACCGACCTGCAGGGCGTGCTGAAGAACGTGGCCATCACCGCGGACCAGCTCGATAAGGCCCTGGCGGGAGAACTGATGTTTGACGGCTCATCGATTGAGGGCTTTGTGCGGATTGAGGAATCCGACATGTACCTGCGCCCTGACCCTTCGACTTTCACTATTTTTCCATGGCGTCCCCGGAACGGGGCGGTGGCGCGGCTGATTTGCGACGTTTACACGGCAACAGGTGAACCGTTTGCCGGCGACCCCCGGCAGGTTCTGAAGCGGGCCCGGCTGGAAGCGGAAAAGCTGGGCTTTGTTTACAAAGTCGGGGCGGAAGCCGAGTTTTTCCTCTTCCACCTCGATGAGAAAGGACGGCCGCTTTTAACCACGCAGGACCGCGGCGGTTACTTCGACGCCACTCCCAATGACTTGGGGAGCGAGGCCCGGCGCGAAATGGTCATCATTCTTGAGGAGATGGGCTTCGAGATCGAGGCCTCGCACCACGAGGTGGCCCCCGGGCAGCACGAGATCCGCATCAAGTACGACGATGTCCTGGCGACGGCCGACAAGATCGCCACTTTCCGGTTCGTGGTGCGCACGATCGCCCAGCGCCACGGCCTGCATGCCACCTTCATGCCCAAACCCATCGGCGGCATCTGCGGTTCGGGCATGCACATCAGCCAGTCGCTGTTTAAGGACGATACGCGTAACATTTTCCACGACCCTTACGGGGAGGACGAATTGAGCACGGAAGCCCTTTGCTTTATCAACGGGCTTTTGCAGCACGCCCGCGGGATCACGGCCGTCACCAATCCCACCGTGAACTCGTACAAGCGCCTGGTACCAGGCTACGAGGCGCCGACCGACATCGCCTGGTCCTTTCAGAACCGCAGCCCCCTGATCCGCATTCCCTCTGAACGCGGTCTTAACACGAGGATCGAACTGCGCAGCCCGGACCCGTCCTGCAATCCCTACCTGGCTATGGCCGTATGCCTGCGTGCCGGGCTCGACGGCCTGGCACGAGGCGAACTGCCGCCCCCGCCTTGCTACGAAAACCTTTACGAGCTGACTGACCGACGTAGGGAGGAACTGGGTATCGGCAGGCTTCCCGGAAGCCTGCAAGAGGCGATCGAGGCCATGGAGGCCGACCCGCTGGTGAGAGAGACGCTCGGCGAACACGTCTACGAGCGTTTCATCAAGCTCAAAAAAGCAGAGTGGGACAGCTACCGGGTGCAGGTCCACCCGTGGGAGATAGAACGCTACCTCACCCTTTACTAAAGCGGAGCGCGAAATGCGGGCTTCGCCCGTGCACTCAGCGTTGGCTGTCGGCACTCGGATAATAACTTAGTCCGGTTAACTCTATTCCGAATGCTGAACGCTGAATGCCATTAAGTCTGACAGCTAACTGCAGGCTACCGCTGAATCCGCAAGGATGTATATTCGCAATTCCCGAACGGCTCAGCACTCAACTCGAAGAGCCATTACATTTAGAGCCACTGTCAGTCTTCGAGATGCTACAAAACTAGATCTACCTGCAACTTAACTCGCTTAGTTGAGTGCCGGGGAGTCTTACTACCTACGACTTACTACCGCTGAATCCGCAAGGATTCAGCTTGGAGGAGTGTGTTTAATGAACGAATTAATGAGGGAAGGAAATATCAGGATACCATCGGGCTGCGCGGTCAGCGCCATCTTGAACGTTAAAGGCCGGCGCATCAACGGCGAGGCCATTACCAGTTCGATAACCTGCATGCACGAGCGTTCAAACGGCCTGGGCGGGGGGTTCGCGGGGTATGGCATCTACCCCGAGTTTGCCGGCCATTACGCCATCCATCTGCTGTACGAGAGCGAACAGGCGAAGATCGACGTCGACGCCTACCTGCAGCGGGTGTTCGATATCGACCGGGCGGAGCCCATCCCCACGCGGACGGTCACGGCGATCACCGACACCCCGCTGCTGTGGCGCTATTTCGCCACGCCCAAGAGGGATTGCGTTATGCAGTGCAGCATCCCCGACGAGCATGAGTTCGTGGCCCGCACCGTCATGAAGATCAACACCCGGTTCTCCGGGGCCTTTGTCGTCTCGTCGGGCAAGAACATGGGCGTTTTCAAAGGGGTCGGTTACCCCGAGGACATCGCCCGCTTCTACCGGCTCGAAGATTACGAGGGCTACCTGTGGACCGCGCACGGCCGCTTTCCGACGAACACTCCGGGCTGGTGGGGCGGCGCCCATCCCTTTAATCTTCTCGACTGGTCGGTGGTGCACAACGGTGAGGTCTCTTCTTACGGGATCAACAAGCGCTACCTGGAGATGTTCCGCTACCGCCTGGAACTCCAGACCGACACCGAGGTGATCGCCTACCTGTTCGACCTGTTGCACCGGCGCCACGGTCTACCGCTGCCGCTGGTCTGCCGGGTGTTGGCCTCGCCCTTTTGGCGCGACATCGACCGCATGCCGGAAGAAGAGCGGGCCTTGTACACGGCCCTGCGCCAGGTGTACGCCCCGGCGCTGGTCAACGGGCCTTTCAGCATCATTGTCTCGCACAGCAGGGGGATGATCGGCCTGAACGACCGCATCAAGCTGCGGCCTCTCGTAGCGGCCAGGAAGGGCGACTTTGTGCTGATGGCCAGCGAAGAGAGCGCCATGCGCAACATTATGGGCGATCTCGACGAGGTGTGGGCCGTACATGCCGGGGAACCACTGATTGTTGATCTAGAGGGAGGCGCGGTTCAATGAAGAGCTTTCTGCCGCCGGAATTTCTTGTTCAGATAGACCACAGCCGCTGTAAGCGGTGCGGGACGTGCGTCAACGGCTGTGCCTTCGGCGTCTTCAGTTTCACGCATAGCGTCTGGGCGAAGCCGTTCAGGTTTGCCGGGTCCGACCTGGAGGCGCTGCGGAAAATCTACCAGGAAGAGAAGTACGACATCGACCGGGTTCTCACCGACAGCAGCAAGTGCGTGCAGTGCCACTACTGCGTGGCCCACTGTCCGGAGGGTGCGATTACGGTCGTACCTAACCCGCTGGCTTACAAGCAAAACCATCACTGGCTGCCGCATTACCAGAAGGGGATCTGGATGCAGGCTGAAACCGGGGGTATGGTCCTCACTTCGAGCGGCAACGATAAGGCTTACTTTAGCTACTACGACCACTTGGTCCTCGACGCCTGCCAGGTCACCAACCCGTCCATCGATCCCTTGCGCGAGCCGATGGAACTGCGGACCTATCTCGGCACCAAACCCGACGCCGTGGAAGTGGCGGCGCGCCCGGACGGCACTTACGAGCTCAAGACGAAGATGCCTCCCCAGCTAAAGCTGGAAACGCCCATCGTCTTTGCGGCTATGTCTTTCGGGGCCGTCAGCCTGAACGTACAGAAAGCCCTGGCCATGGCGGCCAAGGAGTGCGGTATATACTGGAATACCGGCGAGGGCGGCCTGCATGAGGACCTGTATCCTTACGGCGCGCACACCATCGTCCAGGTCGCCTCAGGGCGTTTCGGGGTCAATGCGGGCTACCTCAATCGCGCCGCAGCCGTAGAGATTAAGATCGGCCAGGGGGCCAAGCCTGGGATCGGCGGTCACCTGCCCGGTGAAAAGGTTAACGAGGAGGTTTCGCAGACCCGTATGATCCCGGTCGGGTCGGACGCCCTTTCCCCGGCTCCGCACCACGACATTTATTCGATCGAGGACCTGGGGCAGCTGATCTTCGCCATTAAGGAAGCCACCGCCTACACTAAGCCGGTGTCCGTCAAGATCGCCGCCGTGCACAACGTGGCCGCGATTGCCAGCGGCATCGCCCGGGCTGGAGCGGACATCATTTACATCGACGGCTTCCGCGGCGGCACGGGGGCGGCGCCGATGGTCATCCGCGACCACGTCGGCATCCCCATCGAAGCGGCCCTGGCGGCTGTTGACGAACGCCTGCGCCAGGAAGGCATCCGCAATCGCGTTTCGATCATCGCTGCCGGGGGTTACCGCCACAGCGGCGATGTTGCCAAGGCCCTGGCCCTGGGCGCCGACGCCGTCGCCATCGGTACGGCGGCCCTGATCGCTCTGGGCTGCCACCTCTGCCAGAAGTGCTATACCGGAAAGTGCAACTGGGGCATCGCCACTCAGCGGCCGGAACTGACCCGGAGGCTCGATCCCGAGGAAGGCGCGCAGCGGGTCGTCAACCTGATCCGCGGCTGGTCGCTGGAACTCAAGGAAATCCTCGGCGCCCTCGGGACCAACGCCGTGGAAAGCCTGCGCGGTAATCGCCTGCGTCTCCGGGGCATCGGCCTGAGCAATACCGATCTCCGGATTCTGGGCGTAAAGCCGGCGGGAGAAGGAGTGTAGCTGAATCCTTCGGATTCAGCGGTAGTTATTAGTAGTTGGCTGTTGGACTTAATAGCACTGAGCGTTCAGTGTTCGGCTAGTTCTCCGAGTTGAGTGCTGAGCCTTTTAGGCATTCAGCGTTCAGCGTTTGGAATTGGAAACATCCATCAATTTGAGTGCTGGCAGCCGAGTGCTGTTAGGTGCCAGTAGTCGATGTCAGGAACGTGGCTGATGGATGTTGCGTTACTGCAAGGGGGAAAAACCATGTTGTTGGAGATCGATGCGAAGGGCTTGCACTACAGGCCTCTCAATGAAAAAATCAGGGCGGCCGTCCAGGACGGCGTTGCGGAGATAGAGCTTTACAACATCAATGGCCAGCGCTATATAGGGGCGGGCTTGAGCAGCAAGGTGCGGATCAACATCCACGGGGTGCCGGGCAACGACCTCGGGGTCTTCATGGACGGGCCGCGGATCGTGGTCCGCGGCAACGCCCAGGACGGCATCGGCAACACTATGAATGACGGGTTGATCGTCGTCCATGGCGATGCCGGGGACGTCCTCGGCTACGCCATGCGGGGCGGCCGGATGTTCGTCCGCGGCAAGGTGGGCTTTCGCGTGGGCATCCACATGAAGGAGTACCGCGACCAGGTCCCGGCCATCGTCGTGGGTGAAACGGCTGGCAACTTTCTGGGGGAATACATGGCGGGGGGTGTCCTCGTGGTGCTGGGACTCAACCGGCGGCCGGGGGAACCGCTGGCCGGACAGTACCTGGGCACCGGCATGCACGGGGGCGTTATGTACCTCCGCGGTGGTGTGGATGAATATACGCTGGGCAAAGAGGTCAAGGTTTTCAACCTCGAAGACGGGGATGAGGCCGTCCTGGAGCCGTTGCTCAGGGCCTACGCCGGTTATTTCGGCTGCCGCTACGAGGAAATCCGGCAGGAGCCGTTTGTGAAGCTGCTGCCGGTGTCGCATCGGCCTTACGGGCGGTTATACGCGGTGTAAGCGCGGGTACCCTGCAGCCTGCCCCCACCCCTACGGCTTATGACCTACAACCTAATTTGGTAGCACCTGCCGGGATTGTTCATATAGTGATAGCATGAGCCTAAAGCGACAGGGGGGCGTATATGTGCCAGGTGATCAATCAGCACAACCACGAGTTTTCTTGCACCCTTGGCGTTAAAGACTCTCATACCCACCGCATCAGCGGGATGACGGGCCCCGCGATAAAGGCCGGCGACGGGCACGTGCACGAGGTGCTCCTGAACTTCACCAGCTTTAATGGCTTCCACCTGCACTATCTGTCATTTCTAACGGGACTGTCCATTAAGATCTCGGAGTTTGAACACGTTCACCTGTGCCAGGGCGTAAGTTCGTCTGCAAATGGGCAGGATGGCGGTGCGCAGCACACGCACAGCTTCCGCTTTTATACCTCAGCGGGCCCGAACGCGCTGTCCCGCGAGCCGCTGCCCGGGGATTGAGCGGGTGCGGTTTCCTGATGTCAGCCTTTTCCGGCCGCGCCAGATGTGGTATATTACCTACGTAAAGCCTCCGGGCTAAAAACATCGAGGGGTGTGGCCGGTGCAGAAGTATTCTCCGGACGATGTCCGCAAGATGGCCAAGGAGTACGGGGTCAAGTTCGTCCGCCTCCAGTTTACGGATATTTTCGGCGTGATGAAGAACGTGGCGATCACCGTCGAGCAGCTGGACAAGGCCTTGAACAACGAGCTGATGTTCGACGGGTCTTCGATCGAGGGTTTCGTGCGCATCGAGGAATCGGACATGTACCTGCGGCCGGACCCAAACACGTTCGTCATTTTCCCGTGGCACAACCAGAACGGCAACACGGTGGCGCGGCTGATCTGCGACATCTACAACCCCGACGGGACCCCTTTCGAGGGCGACCCGCGTTACGTTCTGCGCCGGGCGATAAAGGATGCCGAGGCGCTGGGGTACACCATGTTTGTGGGGCCGGAGGCCGAGTTTTTCCTTTTCCACGTGGACCAGGACGGCCGCCCGACCACGCACACCCACGACCGGGCGGGTTACTTCGACCTGGCGCCGGTGGACCTCGGCGAAGAGGCCAGGCGCGACATGATCCTGACCCTGGAGCAGCTGGGCTTTGAAATCGAGGCCTCGCACCACGAAGTCGCCCCCGGGCAGCACGAGATCGACTTCAAATACGACGACGCGCTGGATATCGCCGACAAAATCCTGACCTTTAAATGGGTGGTCCGCACCGTCGCCCAGCGCCACGGGTTGCACGCTACTTTTATGCCGAAGCCTCTCTTCGGCACGGCCGGCTCGGGCATGCACCTCAACCAGTCCCTGGCGCGGGACGGGGAAAACGCCTTCTTCGATCCCTCTCACGAAACCCAGTTAAGCGATGTCTGCCGGTTTTACATCGGCGGGATTATGCAGCACGCGCGGGCCCTGACGGCCATCCTCAACCCGACGGTCAACTCGTACAAGCGGCTGGTCTCGGGCTACGAGGCCCCGGTCTACATCGCCTGGTCCTACCGGAACCGGAGCCCGCTGATCCGCATCCCGGCCAAGCGCGGCGCCTCGACGCGCATCGAGCTGCGCAGCCCTGACCCGTCCTGCAACCCCTACCTGGCCCTGGCGGTCTGCCTGCAAGCCGGTCTGGACGGCATCAGGAACCGGATCGCCCCCCCGCCGCCGTGTGACCAGAACATCTACCACATGCCCGCGGAGGAACGCCAGGCCTTGGGGATCGGAAACCTTCCGGAGGACCTGCGCGAGGCCCTCCAGGAGCTTGCCCGGGACGGCGTCCTGCGTTACGCCCTGGGCGAGCACGTATTCAACAGGTACCTCGAAGCGAAGATGATCGAGTGGGACAGGTACAGGGTGCAGGTCCACCCGTGGGAGCTGGAGGAGTACCTGACCAAGTTCTAATTCAGTAGTCAGCAGTTAGTAGTCGGTAGTCGGAATAGAAATGAGTAGCCAATGTTAAGCACACCCGGGACCCCGGGTGTGTATCTATTTTTAAGGAATGTTTTTGTAGGGTCTGAAACTGTAAGGAGGCTGGTGGCTTTGCCCGTTATCGGCATCACTTGCGCGCAGGACAGCGCTCTGGGGAGGGTGTTCCTGGCCGATTATTACTACCGGGCGATCGAGAGTGCGGGCGGAAGTCCCGTGCTGTTGCCCCCGGTCAGGGATGCGGAGGCGGTCCGTACTATCCTGGAACGGGTTGACGGGCTGCTCCTCTCGGGCGGCGGCGACGTCGACCCGCTCTTCTTCGGCGAGGAGCCCCTGCCCGGGACGGGTGAGATTACGCCCGAGCGCGACCGGATGGAGATCACCGCCGCGCAGATGGCCCTGGCGGCGGGCTTGCCCGTTTTGGGGATCTGCCGGGGCCTCCAGGTCCTTAACATCGCCGCGGGGGGAAACATCTACCAGGATATCCGGGGAGCCGTCGCGAATATTAAGCACAACCAGGAAGCCCCGCGGTGGTATGCTACGCATGGCGTTAAAATCTTGCCCAAATCGCTGCTTGCGGACATCACCGGACGAACGAGCCTGAGGGTCAACAGTTTTCACCACCAGGCCGTGCGCGATGTCGCTCCCGGTTTCAGGGCCGTAGCCTGGGCGGCTGACGGAATCATTGAGGCTATCGAATACCACGGGCCGGATGCGCGTTTTGCGCTGGGGGTTCAGTGGCACCCCGAGGTGATGTGGGAACGGGAAACAGCGCATTACCGCCTGTTCGCGCGGTTTGTTGCGGCAGCTTATAAAAGATCAAGGAAAGAGTGATGCGATGTGGAATCTCCGTTTACAGCCGTGATCAATGCCCGGATCCTGACGATGGCGGGAGAAGAAATCCGGCAAGGGACGCTGCTGATTGAAGGCAGCCGGATCAAGGCGGTGGGGAAGGATGTGCCCGTCCCTGAAGGTACTGCGGTGATCGACGGCCGGGGCAAGGTGGTCATGCCCGGGCTGATCGACGCCCACTGCCACGTGGGTGTACAAGAGGAAGTCTTTCGTGAAGAGGGCGACGATGTCAACGAGGCCAGCGACCCGGTTACGGCGCACCTGCGCGCGATCGACGCCGTCAACCCGCAGGACCTCGGTTTCGCCGACGCCCTTTCCGGCGGCGTTACGACGATCTGCACGGGTCCGGGGAGCGCCAACGTTGTCGGTGGGGAAATGGTTGTTTTGAAGACGGCCGGCCGGATCGTCGACGAGATGATCGTCAAGTTCCCCGCCGGGCTTAAAGCGGCCTTCGGCGAGAACCCCAAGCGCGTTTACGGCCGGGAGAAAAAATCACCGATGACCCGGATGGCCAGCGCGGCCATCTTAAGGACGGCTCTGGCGCAGGCCCGGGATTATCTCCGCAAGCTTGAGCGGGCGCAGGCCGGGAAGGCCGACCCGCCGGACAGAGATTTGAAACTGGAGGCCCTGGGCCGCGTGCTGCGGCGGGAGATTCCCCTGCGGCTGCACGCCCACAGGGCCGACGACATCGCCACGGCCGTGCGCATCGCCAGGGAATTCGAGGTCGACCTGGTCATCGAGCATGCCACCGAGGGGTACAAGGTGGCCGAACTGCTGGCCCGCGAGGCCGTGCCCGTGGTCCTAGGCCCGATCATCACCCAGCGCGCCAAGCCCGAAATGCAGGGCCTGACCATCGAGAACGCCCGGCGGGTGGCCGAAGCCGGGGTGACCTTCGCCGTCATGACCGACCACCCGGTGGTGCCGATCCAGTACCTCGGTCTCTCCGCGTTGCTGACCGTGCGCGGGGGCCTTCCCGAGGAAAGGGCCCTGGCGGCCGTAACGCGCGACGCCGCCCGCATCCTGGGGGTCGACGGCCGGATGGGGACCCTTGAACCCGGCAAGGACGCCGATTTTATTATCCTGTCGGGAGATCCTTTCGACATCCGCTCAAGGGTCGAGTTTACTTTCGTGGAAGGGAAGCTTGCATTTCGGGTTTGCTAGCCGCCTTTCGTGCTTTCCAGGACTTTGGACAAAGCATCTTTGTGAATTCCGATATACCCGTGCGGAAATAAGATACCTGGCCCAAGGCCGTGGGGTCCTACGCGAAATTTGGGAATTTCGTCCTACGGTAATCAGACCCTCTTGCCCACCAAACGATGCTGACCAAGTGCGAAAATAAAGACAAAACTTGCAGGGGAGGAGTGAACTATGTTGAAGCGGCTGTTGGCACTGGTAACGATGGTCTTCTTTATCGCCGGGATGAATGCGGGAGTGGCTTACGCCAAGCCCGGCAAGGGGCAGGACAAGCCTGAAAAGCCCAAGGCGGCTGAAGAAAGGTTCAAACTGGAGGTCAAGGACGGGAAAATCGAAATCAAGGATGGCGAAGTGGTATTCGAAATCAGGGACGGCAAGATCGAGTACAAGTCGGCGAACGGCAAGCTGGAGCTCGGCCGGAACGGCCTTGAGATGAAAGGCGACGTCCTTGCGGAGCTGCGGGCCAAGCTGGCGGCCTACGACGCTATCATCAAGGCCGGTATTGAACTGGGCGGGTTTTCCGACACCCGATACCACTGGGCTAAGGAAAGTATCGAAAAGCTGGCCGCTCTCGGCGTAGTAAACGGTTACGAGGACGGCAGGTTCCGGCCGGAGAGCCCGGTCACCCAGGCCGAGGCCGTCTCGCTGGTGATGTCCATTGCGGTGGACGACGGCAACGCCGTGGATGAAGACGAGGATGAGACGGATGAAAGTGCCGGCGAAGACGAAGCGGCTGAGGAAGACGAGGACGTGGACGAGGAAGATCTGGAAGGCGTCCCGGCCTGGGCGAAAGGGCAGGTTAAGAAGGCGGCGATGAAAGGCGTCATCAACCTGAACCGCTTCCACTCTCACGTTCAGGCCAGCCGCGCCCAGGTCGCCGTAGCGGTGGCCAAGGCTTTGAACCTGGACATCAGCGGGATCGACGTCTCGAACGTGCCTTTCAAGGACGGCCTCCTGATCAGCCCCGAAGACCTGCCCTACCTGATCGCGATGTACAACGCGGGGTACATCAAAGGGGCCCCGAACGGCAACTTCAATCCCAACAGCCGCATCACGCGCGCGGAACTGGCGGCCATCCTTTCGCGGATCATCGACGACCGGGCCGGTGAGAACGGCGGGGATGACACGGATCAGAATGCCGGGGACGATGCGGAGCAGGATCCCGGCGACGGCAATGATGAGAGCAGCGAGGAGGACGCCGGCGGCGATACCGGCGGAGAGTGAAGCCGAAGAATAGCCAGCCTGCGAAAAACGAAGCTGGGCCTCCGTAGGGAGGCCCTTTTACATGCCAGGCATCCGGCAAGGCCATTTTAGAACCTTTCTACAATATGTTATAGTAATGGAAACGGTATAGTCTTTGCAAGAGCCCTCGCTTATATCGTTAATTCTGGTAAGGAGGGTGAGCTATGACCGTCAACTATAAAGAGATGATCGACCGCAACATCGCCGACATGATTGCCCGCCATTCCGCTCCGAAGAATGAAATAACTCAGGCAGTATCGAGTTCCGCCAAAGCCGAGCCGACACCACAACCCGAACCGCAGCCGCAGCCCCAACCCGGGTCCCAGTCCTTCCTGGGACGGCTGTGGAAGCGCCTGTTCGGCGGTTAGGCCGGCCGACGCTTTACCGCACTTATACTTTTCTTTAAACGGCCCCCCCCGGGGCCGCTTTTGTTTGAGGGTCTTGGTTTGCAGCCCCAACGTTCTGCGGTACAATGACTAATTAAAGTAAATTGTGGTACACTAGTTGAAACATGCCTTGCGGGCAGAATCCTTGCGGATTCTGCAGTAGCCAGTAGTCAGTAGTTGGTTGTTGGACTCCCCGGCACTTAACTTAAAGATCATTACATTTACAGCTAACCGTTAGTCTTTGAGAAACAGATATTAGACCCACCTGTAACTGAACTCCCTTTAGTTAGTGCCGGGACGTACGGGAATTGCTGTTTTAATAACCTTCGGGTCTGATTGCCGAGTGCTGAGTACCGGGCTTGGGGAGTGGTCAGCGTGTTTGAGTGGGCCAGGATCGCCGACGTCAACTTCAACCGCGCCCGTGAGGGCCTCCGCGTGGCCGAGGAGACGGCGAGGTTTGTTTTTAACGACCGGGAACTGACCCTCCGGGTCAAGGATCTCCGCCACCGGCTTTCCGAATTGGAGGCAAGGTTTCCCGGCGGGCGGCGGTCCCTCCTCCTTGCCCGCGACGCCGCCGGGGACTGCACGGCCAGCGAGGTCGAGGAACGGCCCCGCCGCGACCTGGCCGGGCCCAACTGGAAGAGGGTCCAGGAGGCCGTCAGGGTCCTCGAGGAACTGGCCCGAACATTTGATGGGGAACTGGCCCACGCGCTGAAGGAGATACGCTTCAAAGCCTATACCCTTGAAAAGGAATTCGCGGCCGAGGCCCGCAGGGCCGCTCTTTCAAGGCCTGGGCTGTACGTCATTGGCGGAAGGGCGGATACGGGGGGGCGCTCCCTGCTCGAGGCCGTCCGCGAGGCCGTCCGGGGAGGCGCGCACATCTACCAGCTGCGCGAGAAGGAGGCGCCGGCCGGCGAGATCCTTCCCCTCGCGCGCGAGTTGCGGAAACTCACCGCGGAGATGGGTTTATTGTTTATCGTCAACGACCGCCTCGACATCGCCCTGGCCTGCGGGGCCGACGGGGTCCACCTGGGGCAGGACGACCTTCCTCTTGCGGACGCCCGGCAGGTGGCGGGACCCGGTTTCATCATCGGCGTTTCCACCCATAGCCTGGAGCAGGCCCTGGCGGCTGAAGAGGGCGGAGCCGACTACATAGGTGTTGGTCCGGTCTACCCCACGGCCACCAAGCCGGAGTACCGGGCGGTGGGACTGGACCTCGTGCGAACCGTGGCGCGTCGCGTAAGTATTCCTTTCGTAGCCATCGGAGGCATCGACGCCGCCAGCGCCCGTGCGGTCGTCCGGTCCGGCGCCCGGCAGCTGGCCGTCGTCCGCGCCTGTTTCGGGGCGGCCGATATCGCTGCGGCAACCGGCAAACTCTGCGCCATTATCGAAGAAGAATTTCTGAATGTTGCAAGGACTGAAGGGAGGCAGAACAGGCATGACCCAGATGCTCCAGGCCCGTCAAGGCAGGATCACCCCCGAGATGGAAAAGGTGGCGGCCGACGAGCGGGTCGACGTTGAAAGCATACGCCTCGGGGTGGCCGACGGCAGCGTCGTGATCCCCGCCAACAAAAACCACCGCGGACTGAAAGCGCGGGGTATAGGCGCGGGCCTGAGGACCAAGGTGAACGCCAATATCGGGACCTCAACCGGTTTTAGGTCCCTTGCCGACGAACTGGCCAAGCTGGAGGCCGTGCTGGAGGCGGGCGCCGACGCGGTGATGGACCTCAGCACGGGCGGCGACCTGAGCGAGATTCGCAAGGAGATCATCGCCCGCTGCCCGGTGCCGGTGGGTACTGTGCCCATCTACCAGGCAGCCGTAGAGGCCAAGGCGCGCCACGGCAGCATCGTGGCCATGACGCCCGACGAGCTTTTTGACGTCATCAAGGCACACGCTGCGGACGGGGTGGACTTTATGACGGTCCACTGCGGGGTGACGCTGGAGGCGATAACGAGGTTGCGCAGGCAGGGGCGTATCGCCGACATCGTTAGTCGCGGGGGTTCGATGCTCACCGGATGGATGCTCCATCACGGGCGCGAAAACCCTTTGTACGAGCAATTCGACCGTCTCCTGGACATATGCCTGGCCTACGACGTGACCTTGAGCCTGGGGGACGGGCTGCGCCCGGGGTGCCTGGATGACGCCACCGACCGCGCGCAGATCCAGGAGTTGCTGGTTCTGGGCGAACTGGTCGACCGCTGCTGGGAACGCGGGGTCCAGGTGATGGTCGAGGGTCCAGGGCACGTGCCCTTGGACCAGGTCGCCATGAACATTAAGCTGCAGAAGGTCCTCTGCAAGGGCGCCCCGTTCTACGTGCTCGGGCCCCTGGTCACCGACGTGACCCCGGGTTACGACCACATCACCTCCGCGATCGGGGGCGCCGTCGCCGCGGCGGCCGGGGCTGATTTTCTCTGTTACGTGACCCCCGCCGAACACCTGGGCCTGCCCACGCTCGAGGACGTGCGTGAAGGGGTCGTCGCCGCACGCATCGCGGGACACGCTGCGGACATCGTCAAAAACGTCCCGGGTGCCCGGGACTGGGACCGTGCCATGTCGCGGGCGCGGAAGTCCTTTGACTGGGAGCGCCAGATCGAACTGGCGATCGACCCGCAAAAGGCCAGGCGCTACCGGGGACAGCGCAACCCGGAGCCCGCCCAGGAGGAATGCACGATGTGCGGGGAGTTCTGCGCCATGAAGCTGGTCGCGGATTACTTGAACAAAAAACCGGAGAAGTGCTGATTAAGCGCTGGGCACTGGGCGCTCAATGCCCAATGCAGGAGCTTATGGGTGCGGGTAGGGTTCAATGCGGTGTTCGCCATTAAGCATTCGGGGTTCAGATGAGGTAGCGCTTATGCGTTTGGGTGAGATCGGGGAGTCCGGCCTGATCGCCCGCTGGGCGGGCCGGGTAACCGCCGGACCGGGCGTGATTAAAGGCATCGGTGACGACGCGGCAGTTTTGCGCCTCGGAGGCAGGACCCTGCTCGTGACGACCGACATGCTGGTCGAAGGAGTGCACTTCGATACCGCTTACGCCGGCTGGCGGGACCTCGGCCATAAAGCCTTGGCGGTCAACGTGAGCGACATCGCCGCCATGGGCGGGTGCCCGCTGTGGGCGGTCATCGCCCTCGGCCTGCCTCCCTCAACAGAAGTGGAGGGCATCGACGAGTTTTATGCCGGATTATTGGAGTCCGCCGGCCGCTGGGGGGTAAGCCTGGCTGGGGGCGATACCGTGCGCAGCCCCCAAGCCGTTGTGATCAACCTGACGGTAATCGGCGAGGCGGCCCCGGAAGGCGTGCTGTACCGGTCGGGCGCCCGCCCGGGGGACCGTATCGGGGTGACCGGGCCGCTGGGTGCTTCCGGCGCAGGTCTCCATCTCCTGCAGCACCCGGTTAGCAACCTGCCGCCCGCTATCGCGGACACGCTCAGGAAGGCCCACCTGCGCCCCGAACCCAGGCTGGCCGCGGGAGCCATCCTCGCCGGCTCCGGCTGCGTTACGGCCGCGGCCGACTTAAGCGACGGGCTGGCCGCCGACCTCGGCCACATCTGCGACGCCAGCGGCGTAGGGTGTGTCGTCAAGGCCGCCGCCCTGCCCGTGGCGCCCGCGGCGGCGGAGCTGGCCCGGGTTACGGGGATGGACCCCATGGAATGGGTGTTGTACGGCGGCGAGGATTACGAGCTGCTCTTCACGGCCTCCCCGGAGACCGGCGGGGAATTGGAGGGGCTGATGACGGAAGCCGGCCTTTCGTGCTGCTGGATAGGGAAGATCACCGCCGACGGCCGCCGGCTGCTGCAGACGCCCGACGGGCTGCGGGAGTTGCGGCCCGGGGGTTACAGCCATTTTCCGGCGGATGGAAGGGACATGGAATGACCGACTTTTTTGAGGTTACGACCGCGGGACCCGAAGAGACGCGGTCGCTGGGGGAACGCCTCGGCAGCCTGCTGGCGGCGGGCGACGTCTTGGCCGTCCAGGGCGGGCTGGGAGCGGGCAAGACGACCTTTGCCCAGGGCATAGGCAAAGGGCTGCAGGTCAGGGGATCAGTCACCAGCCCCACCTTTACCATCATTAACGAGTATAGCGGCCGCCTGCCGCTGTACCACTTTGACACTTACCGCCTCGAAGACGCCGATGAAATGAACTTTCTGGGCTATGAAGAATACTTTGAAGGTGACGGCGTTACGCTCATCGAATGGGCCGATAGGGTAGCCGAAACGCTACCCGGGGAGCGCCTCGACATAACTGTCGAGCGTACGGGGGAAAACAGCCGGCTCTTCCGGTTCATGCCCCGCGGCCAACGTTACGAGCAACTGGTGGAGGAGTTGAAAAGGGTTGTATGTGTTGGGGATTGAAACCTCCGGGCCCGTCTGTAGCGTGGGGCTCGTTGAAGGATCGCGCATTTTGGGGGAAAGGTCGCTGACCGGGGCCAGGATTCACTCCGTCAAGCTCCTGCCCCTGATTTCCGGGCTCCTGGAGGACCTGTGCCTTTTTCCGAGCGACCTCGCTGGGATCGCCGTCTCGGCGGGGCCGGGTTCCTTTACCGGGCTCCGTATCGGGCTGGCCGTGGCCAAGACGCTGGCCCAGGCCCTGGACGTCCCTGTCGCCGGCGTCGGCTCCCTCGACGTCCTGGCGTTCCCTTTGGTACAGCACTGCCGCGACGCCGTCTGCGCGATGGTTCCCGCCCGCAAGAAGGAGGTCTATGCGGCTGTCTACGCGGGCAAGCCCAGTCCCGGCCTCGGTCCCGTTAACGTCGACGTTAACGGCCTCAGCAAGCTGCTGGCGGCTACCCTGGGGCCGGTGGTATGCGTCGGCGAAGCCGCCCCCCTGTACGTACGGGAGCTTGCCGCTCAGGGGCTGGCCGTAACGACGGCACCTCTTTTTTTCCACCAGCCCCGCGGGATAACGGTCGCGCTGATGGGTCAGGAACGATTGGGCAGGGGAGATAAAGATGACCCGTTGACACTGGCGGCCCGATACCTGCGCAAATCCCAGGCCGAGTTGACGTGGCAGGGGGGCCGCAAGGGAGAGGACAGCAGATGCGGGTGACTTTCGAACCCATGCGGGTCGAGCACCTCGACGCCATTGAGGAATTAGAAAAAAAGTCCTTCCCCACCCCCTGGCCGAGGCAGACCTTTGAATTCGAGATCCTTTACAACGATCTGGCTGAATACGTCGTGGCCGTGCACGAGGGCAAAGTCATCGGTTACGGCGGCGCCTGGATGGTCCTCGACGAGGCCCACGTCACGAACGTGGCCGTACACCCCGACTACCGGGGGATGAAGATCGGGAAAGCGTTGATGCTCGAATTAATGCGCCGCGCCGTGGCCCGCGGGGCCAGGTGCATGACCCTCGAGGTGCGCCCTTCCAATACCGTGGCCCGACAGCTTTACGCCCGCCTGGGGTTCGTTGAGGCAGGCGTCCGCAAGGGCTACTACCAGGACAACGACGAAGATGCGATTATCATGTGGAAACAAGGACTTACCACCCCCTGAGGACGTTGAAAAGCATCGCCCTTCTGACTTCCCACATCAACCTCTTAACGTTAGGTCTCGGTGTTCAGGGTGCGCGCCCGCTCCGCCCACTGCTCGGCATAGTCCAAAAGCGCTTCGGCCGTTTCGACCGCGTCCGTGGCGTGTACCTGGGTCGGGTAGGCCCCCGATTCACGGACGATCTCGGCCAGGGCCAGCGGGTTGTCGATCAGCGGGCAGGGCTGCAGCATGTTGTTGTTGAAGGGCTGCCGTTTCTGGTAGGCCCGGAAGATAGGCGAACGCAGGGCGTCCGCCAGCGACATGTTCTTGATGTTTCCGCTGGCATAGTGGATAAAGGCGCAGGGTTCGATTTCCCCGGCCGCGTTGATGTGGAAGTAGCGGCGCCCGCCGGCGATGCAGCCCTGGGTGAGCTCCCCGTCGTTCCAGAAATCGAACACGGCGACCGGTTTGGTCTCGCGCCACTCCTGCACCTTGCGGTACATCAGCTCGCGCTGCGCCGGCGCCGCCATTAGGGTCCTATCCACGTCCTTCCCGACGGGCACGTAGGTGAAAAGCCAGCCGAACAGGCATCCCTTCTCCACCATCAGGTCGATGAAGGTGTCCGACGCCAGCTCTTCGGTGTTGCGGCGGGTGTAGGTGGCTGAAAAACCGAAGATCAGCCCGGCCGCCCGCATCAGGTCCATGCTTTCCATCACCCGATCGAAAACACCCTGCCCCCGCCGGGAGTCCGTAGCCTCCCGGAAACCTTCCACGCTGAAGGCGAGGGTGAAGTTGCCGGCCTCGGCGAGTTCGCGGACCAGGTCCGCATCCACCAGGGTGCCGTTGGTGTATGCGTGGAAAACCATGTCGTTGTACTTGCGGGCGAGGGTCAGCAGGTCTTTCCGGCGTAAAAGCGGCTCGCCCCCCGAGTAGACGATAAAGTAAATCCCCAGGTCACGGGCCTCGGCCAGAATGCGGTCCAGGGTCGCCAGGTCCAGCTCGTCCCGCTGGTTGTAGTCCCCGGCCCAGCACCCCAGGCAGTGCAGGTTGCACCGTGCCGTCGGGTCGATCAGAATGGTGTAGGGGACATTGAAACCTTCCCGTTCCGAGACCTCCCGCTGCCGCGGGATGCCGTGAAACCAGGAATTGATAAAGAAGTTGCGCACCAGGCAGTCCCTGCTTTTCGGCTGCACCTCGCGCAGCACGCGGCAGGCGAGTCGGTACCAGTTACTTTCCGGGTCGGAAAGCTTTTCCCGGGCCAGGCGGATTTGCTGCTTGTGCTTATCCTTAAGGGCCAGGCGTTCCGCCCAGTCCAGCAGTGACCCCAGGTTATGTTCCGGATTACGGGCCAGGTAGTTGAGACCTTGTTGAATGACTTTTTCCCCGATTCTCAACACTTGCCATCCCCCCTTCAGTCAAGCAGTAATTTGGAACGGCTGACGCCGGCAGCGTGTCCTGGGTGACCGCCTCTGCCTTTGTTGCGACATCGGCGCCAAAAACAAATACTCGCAACCATCCGGCTTTTAGCGGATAACTGCGGGTATTGACGGTTCTTGGCGCATACCTGGAACTGAAATCGCGGGAAAGTTAGCTGTTGGGATAGCTAAAACCCGGATTCGGCGCAAAGTTTTTTTTTCATTCTAATATTCGTCGGGCGCTTGCAGCAAGCCGCTATTCCAACCGCAATTCAACCGGCAGGGCTTCCCTTGCCGCATTCACGCCAAGGATCTTATCCGGTCGCCGCAGATTGGGGTTCGAGCCCTGCGTAGTAGTTTATAAAGAAACGGACTGGACCGTCCAATAATATCCATGCATAGGATGGAAGAAAAACAACCGGTGCAACATGAATTTTGGAGGAGGCGAACAAGATATGACTCAGCCGCCCGTCGAGGAGTTTAAAGGCACTTTTAAAGGTCCGCTCGAGCCCATGTCCCTGCAGGCGGTGGAGTATATCATTATCCACCACGCCGCGTCGGATGATCCCCGGCTTGACGTTATGACCGTCCACGGCTGGCACCAGGAAAGGGGTTGGGCCGGGGTCGGTTATCATTTCTTCATCAAGCAGGACGGCATTATCCAGGCCGGCAGGCCGCTTGCCACGCGGGGAGCACATACGCTTGGCTATAACGACCGCTCCTGGGGGGTGTGCTTCGCAGGGCATTTTGAGCGCAGACCGCCGACCCTGGCGCAGATGCAGTCTCTCGACCTGTTGTTGCCCTACCTGAAGGACTTAAAGCCCAACCTGACGGTCGGAGGGCACGGTGAATTCCAGGCCACGCTCTGCCCGGGAAAGCTCTTCCCGCTGGAGCAGGTCAAGAAAAAGTACAACGCTCCGCCCCCGCCTCTGCCGCCGCGTCTCGTCCTGAACGGCCAGCCCACCAGTGTACCGGTGGTTTTGATCGAGGGGCGAGGTTACATGGAGATCAGGTCCTTCGCCGAGGCCGTTAAAGCCAGGCGCCTTCACTGGGATGAGGCGACGCGGACGATCTACCTCGACCTCTGATTATTAAGTGCTTGTGTCCTTCCTCGGCATTCCTTCACACTCCGGCACTCAACTGAATAAGCAATACCAGCCCGGATCCGAGCTAGTATAAAAAGAAAAGTATCCGACGCATTGGGGCTGACGCTGTGTCAATTGAGTGCCGGGTTCCCCGGCTCACTGCGTATTTTTGATTCACTCCCCAACGTTCGCTGCGGCAAAAGCCTCGGCGCGTACCTGGATAACCAGCCTTAAAAGAAAAGGCCAGTGTTTTTCTTCACACTGGCCTGGAAGTCGCGTTCAGTACCGAATTAGTAATTTGATCTTGAACGGTTTGCCTGGAAGCATTCCATGCAGTAGACAGGCTTGCTGCCGGTCGGTTCAAACGGCACCTGGGTTTCGGCACCACAGCGGGCGCATACAGCGGGGTACATCTGACGGGGTCCGTTACCCATTCCGCCGGACATTCTCCGGCTGTTCCGACGGGCTGCACGGCACTGCGGGCATCTCGCGGGCATGTTCTCAAACCCTTTTTCCGCGTAGAATTCCTGTTCACCTGCGGTAAACACGAACTCCGCTCCACAGTCCCTACACTGCAGTGTCTTGTCTTCGAACACCAAACTATCTCTCCTTGAAAACATTAGTCTCTCCAAAGTCACACCACGGGCCACACCAGTCACCAGCATTTCCCCACCGAGAGAGATAGCCCCGGGCAAGCCTGGATGTTGGAACCTTAGAGGCAGAACTAGTATACTCCAAACGGCAAAAAAAAGCAATATTTTTTGATTAATAATCAAATGCACCCTCTTTTTTATTAACTTCTTTTCTTGGGTTTCTTTGCCGGGTTAAAATAGGGAAAAGGAGGGACAAGCGGCATGGAGATAAGCAATCAGGAAGCCCTGTTCTTGTCGTTTTGTTTCAAGGCCTTGGAAGAGTTGGCCCGTGAACATCCCGAGGCGGACGTCTCGGAAATCGATATCCCCGTCAAGAAAATACGGAAACAGGGTTTCAAAGAAGACCAATTACAGAGGGTTGCCCTGGCGCTGGAGACCAAGGGCTTGATTGTCCCGGAGTACAACTATCACGACGAGCTGAAGCGGGTGCGGCTTTTGCCCGGGGCCGGGCAGGCCCTCGACGAGCACGGCGGCCTGCGGGCCGTTGCGGCGGAGGGGGAAGCCCCGGGAGGGGCACAGGATGCGGCCGGGTATATTTCGGCCCTCTACGCCAGCATCCGCACCCTCAAGAAAGGCGGCCACGGGGATGTTGCCGCCGAGTTTCGCCTCCTGCTGGATGAACTGCTGGCAGCCAACGTTTCTTTAAGCCGGTTTCTGCTGGAACACCTCGACGCTCTTGTTGCTGAGGCCGGTGCGCCGAAAGGCCACCGCAGATTGACGGTCATCAACACGCTGGTTGAAAAGCTGAACAAGGTCGTACCGCCCGTGCCGGATGTTCTGGCCAAGTGGGCTAGCATCAGGTCCTTCTTGCTAAACTCGTGAACTTTGTTCCCGGTCGTAAGTATACTTGGGTATTGGGCAGTGTTTGGCGTTAAGCATTAAGCATTAAGCATTAAGCGTTAAGAAGGGCTATTGAGGACAAGGGGATTTGGCAAAGCCAAATCCCCTTTAACGATCCGAAGGCTTAACGCCTATAGCCTAGTGCTATTAACGGTGGCGGGTGGGTCGAACAGCTTCGTTTGCGTGGCGTGACCCTCCACGTAATCCGGGTTGAGGTCAGCGGGATTTTCCGGATTCGCCGGGCGCTTCTTGTTCTTTTTGTTCTGGGACGGCATGCCGTTATCTTCGCCTTACCTTTCTGCGTTGTTTACTTTCGCACTTTTCCAGCCTCTGATACCTACAGACCAACGCGATTGGTTACTTTTCAGGCCACTGAAAAACCCGGGGCTTTAAGCTTTTCAACAGTCCCATTACTTCCGGACTTTGTCCAGGACGGTAGCCCTGGTGCCCGCGACATCCTGGATCACGTCCGTCCCTATTTCGGCGCCCATAAGATCGGGCTTGGCCTCGATGTCGTACGTTTTCTTGCTCTTTTTCCGTTTTTCGGCTGTCATGCTATCCCTCCTTTCGCATCCTGTTGCGGTTAGCTTTCCCCGTTGCCGGCCAAACTTTCGGGAAACCGGAGAACGAGAAGAAATGGAGAAGTTTTGGAAAAAAGCTCCCGATCTGCTAGAATACTAGCATTAGGCATTCAGCGTTCAGCATTCGGATAGGATTCATCTAAAGCCGGTGTTGCTGCCGGTGAATCCGAGTGCCGAATGCCGAGTGTTGACAGCCAACCGGAGGTTGTTAGATGGGCGTGGTTATCCTGGGGATCGAAACCTCGTGTGACGAGACGTCGGCGGCCGTGCTTATCGACGGGACGGTCGTCGCTTCGAACATCATCTCCTCGCAGGTCGACCTGCACGCCAGGTTCGGCGGGGTGGTCCCGGAGGTCGCCTCCCGCAGGCACCTGGAGACCATCAACGCCATCATCGCCGAGGCCCTCGCGGGGGCCGGCGTCGGCTTTAACGATCTTGACGCCGTGGCGGTAACCAACGGGCCGGGCCTGGCCGGTTCCCTCCTCGTGGGGCTGATGGCGGCCAAGACCCTGGCCTTTGCCCTGAACATCCCGCTGATCGGGGTCAACCACATGGAGGGCCACGTCTACGCCAATTTTCTCGTCGATCCCCGGCTGCCGTTTCCCTTCCTCTGCCTGGTCGTCTCGGGCGGGCACACCGACCTCCTCCTGGTCGAGCGCCACGGCTCTTACCATCTGCTGGGAAGGACCAGGGACGATGCCGCCGGAGAAGCATTTGACAAGGTGGCCCGGGTGCTGGGGCTCGGTTATCCCGGCGGTCCGGCCGTCGAGAGGCTGGCGCGCCTGGGGAACCCGGAGGCCGTCGTCCTGCCCCGCGCCTACCTGGAGGAAGGGACTTACGATTTCAGCTTCAGCGGTCTAAAGACGGCGGTTATCACCTTTCTCGAAAAAACACGCCGGGAGGGGAAGGAAGTCGTGACCGCCGATGTGGCGGCCGGCTTTCAAAAGGCTGTCACCGACGTGCTGGTCGACAAGGTGATGGCCGCCGCCGAAGCGTACCAGCCGCGGCGGATCACGCTGGCCGGGGGAGTGGCGGCCAACGGCGCGCTCCGGGAAGCCCTGGAGGAAAGAGCCGCGCGGGCCGGTTTTCAAGTGACGGTCCCTCCGCCCGTGCTCTGTACCGATAACGCGGCGATGGTGGCGGCCGTAGGGTATTATAAGTACCTGGCGGGGGAGTTCGCCCCGCTTACGTTGAACGCCGACGCCGGGCTCGGGCTCGGCTCCTGCCGGTAAACTATGGAAGAGTTGCGCGGCGACCGGAACGGGTACGTCCGGGCGTTGATCATGCGGACGGTGCAGGAGAGCAACATCCTGCCCCTGACTTCGTCCTGCAACCTCGCATGTCTTTTTTGCAGCCACCGGCAGAACCCGCCCGGGCTGGAAGTGTTCAGGGTGCCGTCCTTAAGCCCCGAGGAAATAGAGGAGCTGTTCGCGTGGCTGGACCCTTCCCGCCCGGTGGTGATCGGGGAGTCGGCGACGCGCATCATCGAGGGCGAGCCGTTGGTTCACCCGCACTGGGTAAGGGTGTTCAGGTCTCTCCGCCGGGCCTTTCCCGCCACCCCCGTCCAAGTCACCACCAACGGGACGAGGCTGGACCGGGAGGCCGTCGACGTGCTCGCCGGGCTTCGGCCTCTGACGGTCTGCCTGTCGTTGAACAGTGCCGATCCCCGTATAAGGGAGATCCTCCTGGGCGACCGCGAGCCGTTCCGGGCCGTGCGGGCGGTGGAGCTTCTGGCCGGGGCGGGCATCCCCTTTCACGGGAGCATCGTGGCCATGCCCCACGTCACGGGATGGGACGACCTCGAACGGACCATCGGTTACCTGGCCTCGCACGGGGCCCAGACGGTCAGGGTGTTCCTGCCGGGCCACACGCGTTACGCCGCCGGGGAGGGCAGGATTCCCGAGGACCTCTGGACAAGGGTTTCGAGTTTTCTGGAAGATATCAGAGATAAGATTTCGGTCCCGCTCCTCGTCGAGCCCGCACAGGTCAGGGACCTGGTCCCCCGTGCCACCGGGGTCATCCCCTCTTCGCCGGCCGCGCAGGCCGGGCTGCGAAGCGGGGATGTCGTCCGCCGGGTCGCAGGCGACCGGATTTTATCAAGGGCCGACGCCTACTGGCGGCTCTGGCGTGCGGCCGACCCCCTTGTCGAGGTCGAGAGGGACCATGAAACTTTCCGCGTGCAGTTGCGCAAGGGAACGAGGCGTTCCGCGGGGCTTGTCTTTGAACATGACGTCGACCCCCGGGACCTTAAGCTTATAATGAGCGCCGCCCGGCGCATTTGCGATCACACTTCCCAACTGGCGGGCCAAGTTTTTCAACAGTCCCCGGGGAGAGTCCTGGTCTTGACCGGAACCCTGGCCGCGCCGCTGCTGGAAATGGCCTGCCGGGCGGCGGGGATGGATGGGATGGAGGTGCAGGCGGTCGAAAACCGTTTCTTCGGCGGTACGATCGGCTGTGCGGGGCTGTTGGTGGTCGAAGACCTGGCTGAGGCCCTCCGCCGGAGGATCGCGTCGGGATGCCGGCCTGACCTCGTTCTGTTGCCCGCCGGGGCTTTCGATTACCGGGGAAGGGACCTGCGCGGCTGGAGCGTCCAAAACCTGGCCGACGAGTTCGGCGTAGAGGTGCGTACACTTTGAGCAACGACAAAGAAGCGCTTCGCCGGGAGTTTCTGTCGCGGCGGGAGGCGATGGGGGCCAGGGAAGCGATGGTCAAGAGCGCCGTCATTTGCCGCCGGGTGGCGGCCCTGCCGGCCTTTGCCAGGGCACGAAGCCTCATGGCCTACGTCGCTGTGCGTAACGAAGTCAACTCCGGAGCTTTGATCAGGCTTGCCCTGGATGGAGGGAAGAGAGTGGCCCTGCCCGCAACCGTTCCGGAAAAGAAACTGATGGTCCCGCGGCAGGTGCTGGAATACCCGGGTGCTTTAAAGACCGGCGCCTACGGGATACCGGAACCGGACCCCGGTTCAGCCGTTTTGCCGCCGGAAGAGCTGGAGTGCCTCATCGTCCCCGGGGTGGCTTTTGACCGGGAGGGTTACCGCCTCGGTTTCGGGCAGGGGTACTACGACCGGTTCATGACCCGCCTGGCGCGCGGGGCCGTTACGATAGGGCTGGGCTACGAGTGGCAGGTGTGCGGGAGTGTGTACCCGAGTTCCCACGACTGGCCCCTGGACTACGTGGTTACCGAGGAAAAGGTAAGGCGGTTCGCGCCGCAACGCTGAAGAGGGAGGGGATCAACGTGAAAAAGAACAAGGAGTACAAGTACGAGGAGCCGGCGCAGGATGTCCTCGACGCGGTAAAGAAGGCGGCCGTCGAAGGCCGACTCGACTGCCCGCGGGCGTGGGCTATCGCCAGGCAGCTGAACGTACCGGTGCCGGTCGTCGGGCGCGCAGCCGACCTGCTCGGCATCAAGATCAAGAACTGTGCCCTGGGGTGCTTCTAGTAGGGTGTAAGGTGTAGGGCCTGGGAACCGGGATTCGGCGAAGCCGAAGCCCTTCAACTATCTTAACGCCTGTTCAACGCCCAACGCTCAACGTCCAACGCCCAGCGTCCAATATCCAATGCCCAATGCTCATAAATTCCCTCATGGTATAGAACTTTCCATTGGCGGCAAAAATACTAAACGAGCTCCGGTCCGCCTTGCCCGCAAGTCTGCGCATTTAGAATTTGGAGGGTGAGGGCAAAAGGTAGTAATATTTGTTGTCAGTTGTTATACAAAACATTTTAACCTAAATTTTGAGGATTTGCGTTTATTGGACTGCCTTCTTTATCATAATAACTGGTGTAACTGTTAGCACTCGACTTAAGTGAGTGCTAATAAGCAATACATCCACATCTCTAAGGAGGGGTAATCAGTGATCAGACCGTTAGGAGATCGCGTAGTGGTCAAGCCTCTGCCGATGGAAGAGCGTACCAAGGGCGGCATCGTCCTGCCCGACACCGCGAAGGAGAAGCCTCAGAAGGGCGAAGTCGTGGCGGTTGGCAGCGGCAAGCTGCTGGAAAACGGGCAGCGCGTGGCCATCGACCTCAAGGTCGGCGATAAGGTGCTCTACTCCAAGTACGCCGGCAACGAAGTAAAGATTGACGACGTCGAATACCTGATCCTACGCGAGAGCGACGTGCTCGGCGTTCTAGAGTAAGGCTGCGTTATTGTTATCCGGATTATCGATTATCAAGGAGGTAAGACATAGTGGCTGCTAAAGAGATCATTTATCGTGAAGAAGCCCGTGCGGCTATGGAGAGAGGCGTTAACGCCCTCGCCGACGCCGTAAAAGTCACCCTCGGCCCCAAAGGCCGTAACGTGGTGCTGGAGAAGAAGTTTGGGTCTCCCATGATTGTAAACGACGGCGTGACCATCGCGCGCGAGATCGAGCTGGCGGACCCGTTTGAAAACATGGGCGCGCAGCTTGTCAAGGAAGTCGCGACCAAGACCAACGACATCGCCGGTGACGGTACCACCACTGCCGCCGTTCTCGCCCAGGCCATCGTCAAGGCTGGCCTGAAGAACGTGGCCGCCGGCGCTAACCCGATCATCGTCAAGCGCGGCATCGAGCGTGCCGTCGAGGCTGCCGTCGGGGCGATCAAGGAACTTGCCAAGCCGGTGGAGAGCAAGGAAGCCATCACCCAGGTGGCCTCAATTTCGGCCAACGACAAGACCATCGGCGAACTGATCGCCGACGCTATGGAGAAAGTCGGCAAGGACGGCGTCATCACCGTTGAAGAATCCCAGGGCATCGGCACCTCTCTCGAAGTCGTCGAGGGGATGAATTTCGACCGCGGCTACATCTCTCCGTACATGATCACCGACCCGGACAAGATGGAAGCCACCTTGAGCGAACCGTACATCCTGATCACCGATAAGAAGGTTTCGGCCATCGCTGATATCCTGCCCATTCTGGAGAAGGTCCTGCAGGCGGGCAAGCCTTTGCTCGTTATCGCCGAGGACGTCGAGGGCGAAGCCCTGGCCACCCTGGTGGTCAATAAGCTGCGCGGCACCCTACAGGTTGCCGCTGTTAAGGCTCCCGGCTTTGGTGACCGACGCAAGGCCATGCTCGAGGACATCGCCATCCTCACCGGCGGCCAGGTTATTTCCGAAGAGCTCGGCCTCAAGCTGGACAAGGCGACCATCGACCAACTGGGCCGCGCCCGCCAGGTCCGCGTCAAGAAGGACGAAACGATCATCGTCGGCGGGCAGGGCAACCCGGACAACATCACCAAGCGCATCGCCCAGATTAAGAAGCAGATCGACGAGACCACCTCGGACTTCGACCGCGAGAAGCTGCAGGAGCGCCTTGCCAAGCTGGCCGGCGGCGTAGCCGTCATTAACGTCGGCGCGGCGACCGAGACCGAGATGAAGGAGAAGAAGCTCCGCATCGAGGACGCCCTCAACGCGACCCGCGCGGCCGTCGAAGAAGGTATCGTTCCGGGCGGCGGCACGACCCTGATCAACGTGATCCCGGCCGTGGCCGAGCTGACTTCCAACAACATCGACGAGAAGACCGGCTTCGACATCATCAAGCGGGCACTCGAAGAGCCGCTCCGCCAGATCGCGAACAACGCCGGCATGGAAGGCTCCATCGTCGTCGAGAAGGTCAAGGAGAGCCCGAAGGGCGTCGGCTTCAACGCGCTGAGCGGCGAGTACGTCGATATGATCGGCGCCGGCATCGTTGACCCGGCCAAGGTCACCCGCACCGCCTTGCAGAACGCCGCCAGCATCGCGGCCATGATCCTGACCACGGAGTGCCTTGTAGCGGAGAAGCCCGAGAAGAACAAGAATCCGATGCCTCCGGGCGGCGGCATGGACATGATGTAAATAGCTTAGTCAAGAAAGCCCTTGCAGTAAGTGCAAGGGCTTTCTTGACTTGCATTGAGCGCTGGGCACTGAGCACTTAGATAAACGGTGATATTAGGCTTTGGCCGAATACTATCCATAAGTCTCAACGCTCAACGCTCAATGCTCAATGCCAGAATAATTAAGGGTGATCGACGTGCGTATCTACGAATCGCTTACCGACCTGATAGGCAAAACCCCGCTGGTCTGGCTGCGGCGCCTGGCTGAAGGCCTGCCCGGCACGGTGGCGGTTAAGCTTGAATTCTTCAACCCCGGGGGCAGCGTTAAGGACAGGCCGGCTCTGGCGATGCTCGACGATGCGGAGCAAAGGGGCCTGATCGACAGGGAAACGGTCATCGTCGAGCCCACAAGCGGTAACACCGGTATCGGCCTAGCCTGGCTATGTGCCGTGAGGGGCTACCGGCTGATCCTAACCATGCCGGCGGGCATGAGCCTGGAGAGGCGCAAGCTATTGGCCGCCTACGGAGCGGAAATCGTCCTGACCCCGGCGGAAGAAGGGATGCGTGGGGCGGTCCTCCGCGCCGAGGAACTGGCGCGGAGCTTTAAGAAGACTTTCATTCCCGGACAGTTTAAGAACCCTGCCAATCCGGCGTCTCACACCGGCACCACGGCCCGGGAAATATGGAACGACACGGATGGAAAAGTGGATATCTTCGTGGCGGGGGTGGGAACGGGCGGGACCATTACAGGCTCGGCCAGGTTTCTAAAGGCTCAAAAGGCGGGGCTCAAGGTGGTGGCCGTGGAGCCGGCCGAATCGGCGGTCCTCTCGGGCAGGCCTGCGGGGTCCCACAAGATACAGGGTATCGGGGCTGGTTTTATTCCCGAAGTCCTGGACGCAGAGCTGATTGACGAGATCATCCCGGTCACCGGCGATGACGCTATCAGCATGGCCCGCCGCATGGCCAGGGAAGAAGGGCTGCTCGCCGGCATTTCCTCGGGCGCGGCCTGCTGGGCCGCCCTGCAGCTGGCGGCGCGCCCGGACAATGCGGGCAAGCTGATTGTCGCCGTCCTTCCCGACGGCGGGGAGCGTTACCTTTCCACCGAGCTCTTTACTCCGGATCCGCGTCCGCAGCCTTGAGAGGCTTCCAGGCGGCAATAATGTCGCCGCGCCTGGTGATACGCAGTTTAGTTCCCGGTTGGACCAATCCTCCGCGCACCGCGTTCAGCAGGGAACTATCGGTTACCGAGTTGATGTCCCCGGTGGCCTGCATTAAACGCACCTGGTTCCGGCCGGTCGTTCCCACCAGCGTCACCTCTTCTTCTTCCAGGGGCGTCCCCAAGATTTTGAGCAGAATAAAGATTCCGGGAAGAATGACGAGGACAAAGATGAAACCGACGATGAAAAAAATCCGCGGCAGGTTGGAATTGAGTCCCCACATCGCGATGGCGATGCCGAGAACCACCGGTATGAAAAAAGTTAACGCCCAATGCATGCGGCCGAAAAGACCCATAAAAACCACCCCACCTTACCTTCTAGTTTTACCACTGGTGGGGAAAATCCTTCCCTATACGCCTAAAGGCGAACAACACTGAGCACCACTGAGCGCTGGGTTGTGATCAACTGTGCCCAGCGTCCAGTGCCCAATGCTCCCAAAGCCCAGTGCTCAATGCCTGATGCACCGCCGGTGGGACGAGGCGGAGAGGGTGCTGTTCCGGGTTTCTTTCCGGCGTTGGAACTGGTACTGGTAAAGGTGGCGTCTGATCTCCAAACACTCGTCGAACAGGCTGCTGATCTGCTCGGCCAACAGGGCGGTGAGTTCCGCCGGGCGGATAATAATGGTCCGTTTTTCCTTGCAGACCGAGATCAGCAGGGGCGCGCCCGGTTTGAGGTCGTACCTTTCCTTGGCCGCCGCAGGGAGCTGTTCCAGGATGCTCGGCGTTACCGTGAGAAGGTGAATAATCGACAACCTAATGCCTCCCCCGGATGGTGTTTTGTCTGTTGTTTAACGTTTGCAGCCGGAACGTATTCTAGTCCATGCGGCGGGTAGAAATTTGCAGCAGAAATTGCGGGAAGCTCCATGTTAAAAACACATCAAAGCCAGTTAAGACAGGTTATCGAACCTTCAGCCGTTGTCTCTATGCTCCTCTTCGTCGCCGTGGTCCGCAAAATACTCCTTCTCCAGCAGTTCGTGGAACTGTTCCGGAACAGGCACCGCCAGCTTGGAAGCGGGTTCGTCCGGGGGGTCGAGCTCGAACACGAGGTCGTAGCTGCCGTCGGGGTTTTTCCTGGGCCGCCAGTATTTCAGAATGGTGCCCTCCCGGTTGACGTGGCCGAAGACGGTATTATCGCACCACGCAAAGAAGCTTGCTTGCAGGTCGTTGAGGTACTCCGCCATGTTTTTAAACCTCCGGATTATAGTATTGAGCTTTGGGCTTTATAGAGGGGATTCGGCCGGGGCTGAATCCCTTCATTTCATCCCAACGCCCAGCGCCCAGTGCTATTTACAGTGCTCCACGCGCGAACGGAATCTTTTTTTAGGGTTGTCCCGTCAGTTGATTTAAATAGGGGCCGATTTTTAATGCCGGCCGTGCCGCTTAAAAAGAGGTCAGAGGTCGGCCTTTAGGAGAACCACTGGCGCATGAATGTCCAGACCAGCAGGGCGCCGGCCGCGACAACTACGGCGACCGCAACGCCGTTCAGTACGGCCACCCAGACAAATTGATTGGTCAGCACAGCGTTCCCACCTTCCCGTATCCCGTTTCACTGGTAATGCAGATTATGCGGATTCACCGCAAGGTGTGACGGGATTGATCAGGCGGGATGATTGCGCTTGTCGCTATTGGGCCGCAAACATCAATATGATTCCGGCGATGCCCAGGAGTACGCCGGCGAAGAGGTGGTTCCGCTGGGCCTTTCTGTTTCCCTGGCGTTTGGCGTTGGCCCAGTCCATCAACTGCAGCCCTGCGACCAGCCAGATGATTAAGCCGGCTATTAGCCCTTTCAAGCTATAAAATGCCTCCGTTTTCCTGTTGCTGCCCATTATACTCTTTGCCGGGATTAAGCGCAATCGGCTGTCTTTAACCAGTTCTTAACAGGCGGCGTTGTCCTTACGTTCGGATATTATGTACTGCTATTTTTCTGCAGGATGCCGTTAAACAGCAGCTCCAGGATATGGTCCAAACGCTGCTCAAGCATCCGGGGGCTGAACATGTCTTCGGTCCAAAGGAAACCCAGGATTTCCCGGCGCGAGAGGTAAGCTGAGCAGAGGCCGTTGATGCTGATCAGCAACTGGCGCATGTCGACGTCCCGGCGAAATATCCCCGCGGCAACCCCGTCTTTTAGTATCTTTTCAAGCTGATGCATGCCCAGGGCAAAGAAGTCGGGAAGAAAACGGCGTGCGTGACGTCCGCCCTGGAGGGATTCCCATTCCATCAGGCGTAGGAACTCCGGGTGTTCCACGAGGTACCAGAAATAGGCCGAGATTGCCGATTTTGCCCGGTCGAGAATGTCCACCGACTTGGCGGCGAGCAACGTTCCCGCCCGCTCCCAGGCGTCTTTGAAACACTGGCGCAGGACCTCGATGTAAAGGTCTTCCTTGCCGCCGAAGTAGTGGTAGAGCATGCGTTTGTTGATATCGGCACGCCTGGCTATCTCGTCGACGCGCGCGGCCTCGAAACCGACTTCCGCGAAGACTTCCCGGGCGGCATTGAGGATGCGCTGCCGGCTGGCCACAGGGTCTCGCTGCCTGGCGGGCAAAAAAATCCCCCCTGGTAACTAGTTAGTTACTTAACTATAATAGGGTGGGCGGTGAAGCATGTCAACACCCTAAAAACAGGGGACCTGGCAATTACAGGTCCCCTTTACGGTTAGTGTCCAAGCTTCGGTTGGGATATAGACCGGGCTGCTTACTGCATAAACAGCCGGGCGGTTTGCGCGGCGCATTTCCGGCAGACTGGTTTGTGGTGGTATTCTATCTCGGCCCTGCCGCCGCACAAAACGCAAACGGAACGGGGTGGAGGAAAGAGCAGGACTTTAGGGCTGGAATTCTTGTGTTCCGGCTGTTTGAGCCGGCGGGATTCGGTGGGGGGGAGCAGAACGACGTTTGAGGTGCAGGCGATGAATTTCATGATGACTCAACCTCCAGTTCTACTACCACAAATCTTAAAATCGTACCCTCAAACCTGTCCAGGGGATGAAAAAGGGCCTTTTTGTCGAGGAAACATTTCCTTATCTCGTTGACAGCTTACGGTTTTTGGATTAGCATCGGATTACTAAGGAATAGCGCCTGAAATTGGCAGCGAGAAATGAGCTTCGCGGAGGTGTGGCTGTGTTAGTCAATATGGCCGAGATTGCGGTCAGCCAGATGCTGAACAGCATCATCGAGAACTACAAGCGTATACGGCCGGAACTGTGCACCTGCGAAAGATGCCGGGAGGACATTATGGCCATCGCCCTCAACAGGATTCCGCCCAAGTACGTTTCCACCCCCAAGGGCAGGACCATCACCTCGGTCGCTTATGAAAACTTCGGAGGCCGCGCCCAGGTTACCGCACAGGTTGTCTACGCTATCGAGACAGTGATAGAGTCCCCCCGCCACAATGAATAAGGGTTTCGAGTCAGCGAAGCCCTCCGAGGTTACTTCGGAAAGCTTATCCATTAAGTGCAGCCTTTAGGCTTATGCGGTTTTAACTTCTGAAACCGACCGTTCAATGCCTGAACTTTCTTCATAGTCGGAATGAGTCAGTGATAAGAGTTGTAAGGGTGGGATCGAAGAGTAAGCGGGGACATGGCTAATGATGATAGAGGCCGAGGGATTTCTGCCGGAGCAGACTGACAAAGGTCATTACCAATTGGGGGTCGAACTGGGTGCCCGCGCCTTTCTCCAGTTGGGCCAGGACCTGTTCAACCGTCATACCCTTACGGTAGGGCCGGTCGCTGGTCATCGCGTCGTAAGCGTCGGCGATGGCCAGGATGCGGCACTCCAGCGGTATTTCCTCCCCCTTCAGCCCCAGGGGATACCCTTCGCCGTTCCACCATTCGTGGTGCTTTAAAATCCAGTCGGTAATGGGGGCCAGGTCGGGTACCGACTGCGCGATGCGGTAACCGATTTCAGAGTGCCGGTTCATTTCCAGTCTTTCTTCGGGCGTCAGCGGCCCGGGCTTGAAAAGGATCCGGTCCGGCACGCCAACCTTGCCGATGTCGTGGAACTGGGCGAAAATGCGCAGGTCGGTTATGCGGCTTTCGGGGAGGCCAAGGGTTTTGCCGATGAGCGTCACCAGTTCCTGCAGGTTTTCGGCGTGGTGTTCGGTGATAAAATCGCGCGCTCCCAGCGTCTTTATTAGGGTCTGGACGATGGAACTGCGGAAGCTCTGGCTCCGGTGCAGCTTCTCGCGGTACATGTTGTTGTCCGCTTCCTTGAAGAGGCTGCTTACCGTTACTGACTCCCGGCTTACCGCATACCCTACGGAGATACTCAAAGGCAGTTCCGGGTTTCCTTTGTTGTACTCGTCGACCGCCGTTCGGATTCTTCGGCAGGCGCTCTCCACGGTCTCTTCCGAGGCATTCGGCAAAAGTACGGCGAATTCGTCGCCGCCCACCCTGGCGATGATGTCGGTGTCGCGAAAGACCTTTTTGATTACTTTAGCCGCTGCTATCAGCAGGTTGTCGCCCGTTTCGTGCCCGATCGTGTCGTTGACCAGTTTCAGCCCATCGATATCGCAGAGGATGATGCCTGCCGGTATCTTACGCTCTTCCAGGGAGCGCATTTCCTGCTCGAAAAAGGTGCGGTTGAAAAGCCCGGTGAGGGGGTCGCACAGGCTTAAGTACCGCAGCTTTTTCTCGGCCTGCTTGCGTTCGGTGATGTCGATGATAAAGCCCCGCAGCCCGACGGGCTGGCCGTTTTGCATGATGGGCCTGGAATGGATGAGGATGGGGAAGGCGGCGCCGTCTTTGCGGCGGGCCGTATACTCAACGCCGCCCAGGTCTTCACCGTGCATCGACCGCCATATGTTTTCCCTCGCCCTGGCCCGGTCTTCGGGAACGATAGTTTCGAGAGCGTTGACCCCTCTTATGAAATCCGCTTTGGTGTAGCCGAAGAAACTGTAAGCATTTTCGTTTACGAAAATCAATCGGCCGTTTTTGTCCATTTCAAAGACCACCTCGGGCAGCGAGTCGGCCAGTTCCCTGTACCTGGCTTCGCTCTTGCGTAAAGCTTCTTCGACTTGCTTGCGCTCGGTAATGTCCATCGTAATGTCGACCGCACCGACGACGTTACCTTCGGCGTCGCGCACCGGATAACCGCGGATCAAGCGCGTTATCCCTCCGGGAAAGGTTATTTCGTTTTCGTGAACCCCCCCTGTTTTGATGGCCGTTACTACCGGGCAGCCTTCGCATGGTTCGGTACGGTGGTGCGCAATTTCGTAACAATAATGCCCGACCATCTGCTCGGCCGGGAGGCCCACCCACTCGCTGGCCGCTTTGTTCGACCAGATGATGCGCAGATCTGTGTCGTAGTAGTTGACCAGTTCAGAAATGCTGTTCAAAATGGTTGCCTTCTCGCGTTCGGCTCTCTGTAAGGCGTCCTCCATTTGCTTGCGCTGGGTGATGTCGCGGATGAAGGCCTCGACCGCGATGAAGTTTCCTGCCTGATCGTAGATCGGGGTTATGCGATGCTCGGACCAGATGACCGTTCCGTCTTTGCGGATGAGGCGAAGGACCAGGGGCTGGTCGGCGTTCACCGGCAGCTCCTGAATACGCCTTTCGAAAACGACCCTGTCTTTGGGATGCACCATCTCAAGGTGCAGATTAGGATTCTTGTAGTGCTCTTCGGGAGAGTAGCCGAGGGTTTTAGTAGACACGGGGCTGACGTATTCGAAACCTACAGGGGGGACCAGGCGGTAACGGAAGATAACGTCACAGGCGTTTTCGGTAAGTAAGCGAAAGCAGGATTCTTTTTTTTGCAGGTGGACGACCAGCATGCCGATGGCGACGGTAAACCCTATAACCGCACCTGTTAAGAAACCCCATGGCGCCAACCCTTCGTTTGAAGCGATAAAGAATATCCAGAGAAACATTCCGAGTCCCACGAGGCATATGCACCAGGTAACCGCCCATATGCCCATATGCCGTTCCCGGTTTTGCAGGTAAAGGGAACCGTAAGCCATGGTGAGAATTAACGCTGCAGCCATCGTTGCGACGATGGAGAGAGCCGTTAGATGCAACGTCCCCGCCCCGTTCCTCAAGTGGTCTGCCATGTTTAACTAATAACTCAAATTCGACACGATTCGCCATTCTACTGCAAAAAAGTGAGACGCCTATCAAAAAAATGACGGGGTACCGCTCAAGAACCTGGTGCAAAGCCGGCTACCTGTCTTTCACTGGCTGTACGGACTACGGTTAATACAGAAATCTTCGGCAGTTAACATCCAAACTCAACCAGGAAGATGGCGAAAAGAATGTCGATGTATATCGTTATCTGTCCCGGGTGAGGAAAGCGGGGGTAAACGATGAAAGCAAAAAGAAGCAGCGCCTTGTCTTTGGCTCTGCTTCTTTTTGTCAATTCTGGTGGACCTGGCGGGAATCGAACCCGCGACCTCTTGAATGCGAGTCAAGCGCTCTCCCCCTGAGCTACAGGCCCGGCAGAAAACAGTATAGCATATGCCGGAGCGCCTGACAAGGGAATGCCGGAAATAAGGGTTAATGCGCGAATACGTGCCGCCCGATCTGCGTGCAGATCGGCCTCGACCACACCCAGTTGCTGACTTTCTTGTAGGGGTTCCAGTAGTAAAGGGCTCCGCCGGTCGGATCGCGGCCGTTAAGTGCTTCTTCGGCCGCCCGGATGGAGCTCTTGGTCAGCGGCCTGTGCATCTGGCCGTTGGCGACCGCTTCAAAGGCAAGGTCCTGGTAGATGACCCCTTCCAGCGTCTTCGGAAACTGGTTGCTCTCCATGCGGTTCACGATCACCGCGCCGACGGCGACCTTGCCCAGGTACGGCTCGTCGGCCGCCTCTCCTTCAATGACCCGCGCCATCAGGATAACCTGCCGGTGTGAAAGATCGGCGCGGGAAACCGCGGGCTGCCGGCCCGGGGAACCGTCATTCATTGCGGCTTCCGGAAGAGCCCGGGCTTTTTCGACGCTGTTGTTTTCATTTGTCGCGTTTGTCTTGCCGGAAGTAACCGAAGCAATGGCTTCCCTTTTCACCGGCGCTTTAACTTCAGCCACGTGCATCACGTAAATCTGCAGGCTGACGGCCAGTGCAAAGAGCGCCCCTGCTGTCGCCAGTCGGCGGTGCTTAAAGTTCGCCCACCAAGTGAAAATGGACATCCCATTGCCCCCCTTCCTATTAAAATTCAGGGCTTTTGTCAGTATAACGGGGAGCTTTTGCAAGGGTCAATGGAATAGTCTGCCTGCGGAAGTGAACGGGGTGGATGGGAAATCCAAGCCTCGACTTGCAACGCCGGTATTTTCAAGGCTTCGAGCAAATGGTTGGTTGTGCCAGCCGATCCCCTGTGTAAATTACGGGAAATAGAAAAACCCCGTCTGGCGACGGGGAAGAAGAGGTTATCCGGCTTCAGGAGATTTTCTGCGCCAGGGCTTCGCCCTGCTGTTGTTTCCTGGCCCGTATGTTGCTGTCCTCTGCATAATCGCTGGAAATCAGGTACAGGTTGACCCACAACTCGTGTTCATTGGCTTTGCCTTCGATCTCGCGCGACAGGTCTTTGAATTTGCGGGCTACACGGTCCTTAAACGCCGAAAAGTCAAAGAGGATTTCAAGGATTTCCTTATGGTTGTACGTTACGCCTTCTCTGATCAGCTTGGGCAACTCTACCACCTCCCTAGCCAAATGATAGCATATTTGACATAAAATGTTAAGATTAAAAGCAAAATAAACGGGCCCCTCAGGGCCCATTTATTAATCGGAAAGTCTTCCTAAATTATCCTTGTCGGAACTAGCTCATCGCGGCGCCTGTACCCATGAACGCGGAACCGGTGGCCAGGTTGGCGTTCCGCCCTTGGTTACTGAGGTAGTCGCTCGGGTTGAAGGACGCGGTGGTTCCGATGTTGCCGGCGCCCATCGCCATGCCCTGATTGGGCAGGTAGTTTCCAATGTTGGTTGCGGTGCCGCCGGGATTAAAGGCCATGCCCTGGTTTGACAGGTAGTTTGACAGGTTTGTGCCTGCCCCCGCCATACCTCCCTGGAGATAGCCCTGAGCGCCGATGTTGCCCTGGTTGCTGAGGTAGCTGCTCAGGTTGAAGCCCTGGGCGCCCTGCTGGCCACCCTGGAAATATCCCTGCGTGCCGAGGTTGGCCTGGGCGCCCTGGTTGCTGAGGTAGTTGCCGAGGTTGAAGCCCTGGCCGCCTGCGGTCCCGATGTTGGCCTGGGTTCCATAACCATAGGCGCCGCCGCCGAAGGTACCGCCGCCGAAGGCTCCGCCCGCTTGGCCCATGGTCCCGACGCCATACTGCGCGGCCATCCCGCCGTAACCGGCCTGGGCTCCGGCTTGCTGGAAGGCCGGGGCCTGCTGCATCATCTGGCCGGGATACTGCTGAGAAACACCGCTGATTTGATTGAGGGCGTTGTTGAGACTGTTGCAGAGCTGCCCAATTTGTTGCAGTTGCCGGCTGGCATTGCTTTCTCTTGCCTGGATCCTCTGCAGCTCCTGGGCATGGCTCTGCTCGCTTTGAGCAAGCTGGTTGGCCAGGTTGGAAATACTGTTGATGTCCTGGCGCATGCTGTTAATCTGCTGTTGAATCTGATGGAACATGTTCGCTCCTCCTTTTACAATTTTTCTTATTATTCACAGCCTTGCCAGCGTTATTAGTGGTACATCTTGTTATTCTTGTGCGGCTGGTGGAAAAGGGCGGCATTGTCCGAGGGCCGTTGACTGGTATAGAATCCAAAGTAACCTGGTTCGGCGCAATTTGTCGTGGCAGTGATAATGGTGCCGGGGCCCGGTCGGGGAAGGGCCGGTTTGTTGTTTAAAGCGGCTGACGCCGGGTCATTGCTAGAATAGGAGGCACGACAGCATGGGGATGATCTTTGGCCCGGCAGGCAACTCTGATTCATTTTACGTGCAAGGCTACAAGTCGTCGGTGGATGCGCCCGGATGGCTCCGGGCCATGGGACTTGGCGCGTACGAGTACCAGTGCGTCCGCGGCGTGAACATCGGCGAGGCCACCGCGGCCGCCATCGGCGAAGCGGCGGCGCGCCACAACGTGGCCCTAAGCATTCACGCCCCTTACTATATAAACCTGGCCAGCGAGAACCCGGAACACGTCGTCAAAAGCAAGAGGCACCTTTTGCAGTCGGTGCGGGCTGCTCGCTGGATGGGGGCCACGCGCGTCGTTTTCCATCCCGGCAGCGCCGGAAGAGATCGGAAAGCCGCCCTCGACAGAGCCATAAAGGTACTGGCCGAGGTCGTGGATGAAGCGAGGTCCGAGGAGCTGGACGACATTTTTATCTGCCCGGAAACGCTGGGCAAGTACAGTTACTTGGGACTCCTGGACGAGGTGTTGGCCATGTGTTCCGTTGACGAACGGATGTTCCCCGCCATTGATTTCGGGCACATCCACGCCATTACCCGGGGTTCCTTGACCACCAAAGAAGCTTATGCGGCCGTCCTTGACCGTTGCGTGGAAGTGCTGGGCGAGAAGCGCGTGCGTAAAATACACATCCACTTCAGCCCGATAGAGTTTACGGCCGCGGGCGAGCGCCGTCACCGCACCCTAAGGGACGAGGGCTTCGGCCCCGATTTTGTGCCGCTGGCCGGGTTGATCATCGAAAGAGGCTACAGTCCGATCCTCATCTGTGAATCCAACGGCACGCAGGCGGAAGACGCGCGCCATTACCAGGAGATCTATCAGCGTCTGAGGAAAGCGCAAAGTCCAAATAACTATTTCCTTTTTCCTGCTATTTCTGTATAATTATCAGCGTGCACTAAAAGTTGTCATCATGGAGGGAGAATAGCAATGCTGCCTGTTCCGCGCAAATATTTCGTTACCGCCGCCTGCGCCGAGGGAGAGACCAAGCTCAACGCCTTCGACAACGCTCTCCTCGCGGGGCGTATAGGTAACGTCAACCTGATCAGGGTCTCCAGCATTCTCCCGCCCGGTGCAGAATACGACCCGGATCTCAAGCTGCCGCTCGGCGCCCTCGTTCCTACCGCTTACGGGGCCATCATCAGCAACGTTCCGGGGGAGTTGCTTGCCGCGGCTGTCGGCGTGGGACTCTCGGCCGACACCTTTGGCGTGATTATGGAGTTTTCCGGCAAGTGCACCCGCGAAGAAGCATACAGCGAGATCGACCGCATGTTAGAGGAAGCCTTCCGGCAGCGCAAGATGGAGCTTGTTGAGAAGAAGATCGTCGCCTGCGAGCATCGCGTCATCAAGGTGGGGTGCTGCCTGGCGGCCGTACCGATGTGGTACTGATTCGGTAGGCGGTAGTCGGTAGTTAGGGCCAAGGGTTGGTTTCAGTTAAATGAGCTGCTATTGAAGGTAACCTAAGCTCCGCCAGGAACGGATCTACTATCCTTAAGACTGTCGTTTAACCTTGTGTCCTATGTCTGAAGTCTTATACCCAATCCGGAGGAGGAATGGCCTTGCCTATTTGGTACAGCGAGCGACAGAACGAAAACCTGCTGTTGAGTTGCCGGATCAGGCAGACGCTGCACGTGGAAAAGACCCCCTTCCAGGACCTGGCGGTGGTTGACACTATCCAGTTCGGGCGCATGCTCGTCCTTGACGGCATTGTTCAAACCTCCGTCGCCGACGAATTCGCCTACCACGAAATGCTGGCCCACGTTCCCTTGAACACCCACCCCAACCCCAAGAGGGTGCTGATCATCGGCGGGGGCGACGGCGGGGTCATGCGCGAGGTCGTCAAGCATGAAACTGTGAAAAAGGCTACGCTGTGCGAGATTGACGAGCGGGTCGTCGAGGTGTCCAAAAAATACCTGCCGGAGCTGGCATGCGGATTCGACCATCCCAGGGCCGAGGTGTACATCGGGGACGGGATCAAGTACGTTGCCGAAAACAAAAACACCTTTGACGTGATCCTTTGCGATTCGACCGATCCTATCGGCCCTTCCGTGGGCCTTTTCGCCAGGGAGTTCTACCAGTCGGTCTTTGAAGCGCTCAAGGAAGACGGCATCTTTGTCGCCCAGACCGAGTCCCCTTACTATCACACCGACCTGATCGCCCGGATTCACCGGGACATCAAGACCATCTTCCCCGTCACCCGCGGGTACTGGACGATGGTCCCCAGCTACCCCAGCGGCATGTGGAGCTTTACGATGGGTTCCAAGAAGTACGATCCGCTGGAGGTGGACACCGGCCGCATTCCCGACCTGAAGACCAGGTACTATACGCCCCAGATTCACAAGGCGTGCTTTGCTTTGCCGCAATTTCTGATTGACAGAATAAGGGAGCTTTCCGAGTAGGTGGAAAGGTTTACACGTAAAGACTACGACTTCATCGCCACGGTAAACGATTATCCTTCATCGGCGATCGTGATGGTCGGCGCCCCCCTCGACATGACGGTGACCTTCCGCCCGGGGACGCGTTTGGGGCCGCGGGCCATCCGGGAGATGTCCCACAACATAGAGGCATACAGCCTGGAACTGGGTCGTGACCTGGCTTCGGTGCCCATCTACGACGCCGGTGATTTGATCCTGCCCGGCGGGGATTTGGACAGGAGCCTGCAACTCATCGAGGACGCAGCCGAGACCATTTTGAACGACGGCAAGCTGCCGCTGTTCCTGGGCGGAGAGCACCTGATCACCCTGCCGCTGGTCAAGGCCGCCGCGCGCCGCCATCCCGGATTAATCGTCCTACAACTGGATGCGCACGCCGACCTGCTTGACGAGTACGAGGGCGCGAAGTTCTCGCACGCGTCGGTGATGCGGCGGGTGGTGGAAGTCGTCGGCAAGGAAAACGTGATTCAACTGGGGATTCGCTCGGCTACCCGCGAGGAAATGGTCTACGCGCGCGAGAATACCCTGATGCTGTGTTACGACGTGGTCCCCGGCCTGGAGGAAGTGGTGCAAAGCCTGAAAGACCGCCCCGTCTACGTCACCGTCGACATTGACGTGGTCGACCCCGCTTTTGCGCCGGGAACCGGGACGCCCGAGCCGGGCGGCATTGACTCCACCGAATTCATCCAGTCGGCATATTACCTGTACGATCTGAACGTCGTGGGGATGGACCTCGTCGAGGTGAGCCCGCCATACGATTATGCCAACGTGTCGGCGCTTTTGGCAGCTAAATACCTCAGAGAGGCCATGCTTTGCCTTGGGCGGGCGGGAAGAGCTAAAATTAAAATCGTGGGCAAAAAGACACCCAACAAGAGTTGACACTGAACAGTAGTTTATGTATACTAAAGATTGTCGCGGAGCTGTGGTGTAGCCTGGTCTAACATACCTGCCTGTCACGCAGGAGACCGCGGGTTCAAATCCCGTCAGCTCCGCCATAAAAAACATCTCTTGCGGGGATTAACCGGGTCGGCACCGGCCCCCAGGACTGCTTTGCCAAGGTAGCTCAGTAGGTAGAGCAGGGGACTGAAAATCCCCGTGTCGGCGGTTCGATTCCGTCCCTTGGCACCATACAAAGCCTATGTGCGGAAGTGGCTCAGCGGTAGAGCATCGCCTTGCCAAGGCGAGGGTCGCGGGTTCGAATCCCGTCTTCCGCTCCATATGCATAAAGAAGGGTTTTGGATCTGTTCCAAAACCTTTTTTGTTCCTGCAAACCGGTTTCACGGGCGATTGCAGGCCAGCAACAGCAGGCCCCTATTCTCTTGCAATGTTACGGCGGCTGTAGTATAATCAATAATGCTTTAAGGCGGCATAGCCAAGTGGTTAAGGCGACGGTCTGCAAAACCGTTATTGCCCGGTTCGATTCCGGGTGCCGCCTCCAGGAATATCAAGCCCTCCCGGACTTTACGGGAGGGCTTTCAATGTTTTGTCTACAAGCTTATCTGGACCTGGAAACCTTAAGCAGCCTCTTGCACCAGGGCGGTTTCTTTTTTGTTTCTCCACAAGGACTCAAGGGTTTTCGGAACGATTTTCTTCCAGGGGAAGGGAAAAGAGGAAGCCTGGTTTTAGAGGAGTTCGGCGGCCAGCCGCGCCAGCGGTGACCACTCGCTCTTGATCAGGGTCACGTGTCCGGCCAGTTGCTGCCCGCGGAAACGCTCGATCACAGAGGATCATTCGTGGCGTTCTTCCCGTTGGACGGTTTCGGAGAGCCAGTGCTCCGCGAGTTTGTTCAGCAATACCTCGCCGGTGGTGATGGAGACGTGCACGAGGGGTACGAAGATGTGGGGCCGGCCGTCTTTTTCGCGGTGCCGGTGGTTGGCGGGCGCGTTCGAGAATGCGGATGCTGCTTGCTTGTACATCTTTTTCACCGTCCTTTCGGTCAGGAATCTTATTTGTTCCCATTCTAGCTGTCTTATGTTACGAATGTTACGAATCGAGCCGCGAACCGTTAAGCCAGGGTAAAAGTTTGGTTAAAAAGGACCCAAAAAAAGAGGCTCAGCTGTAGCCTCTCTCTTCTTGATGGTTTTTCTCGCTTTGCCTGAAGATGTGGTCGAGGTAGGCCCGCGGCCCGCGGTTTTCTTCAGCCTCGATCTGCTGCTCAATCTGGCGCAGACGGCTTAAGACTTCGTCACGGCTGTAACAGCCGGAATACAGTTGTTCGAGCAGTCTGTTCCGCTCCCTGAGCATATCCGCGATTACGCTTCTGTAAGGTTGCATGGTAAAACCACCTCCGCAGCAACAATAACACCATTCCTATGCTGTATTGTTGCCAAATATGACTGCCAAGCTTAAGTCTTAAAACGGTATCCGAAGCCGCGAACGGTTTCAATGTACCTGGGTTTGGCCGGATCGGGTTCTACTTTGCGCCGCAGGTAGCGGATATGGACGTCAACCGTGCGGCTTCTATGGGGGCCTTTAGAACCCCAAACGCGTTCAAACAGCTGTTCGCGCGTAAACACGCGCCCGGGGTGGGAAGCCATCAGGAACAGGATGTTGAATTCCTTGCTCGACAGGCGTACCCGCTGGCCGCCGACCCAAACGGCAAAGCGGGAAGGGCCGATGACCAGGTCTCCGGCATGAATCTCATATTGGTCTTTTTGCTGTTTGGCGATCGGTTCTGCTGCCATGGGTCTTGTCCGTCCTTTTTGCGGGTTTTTCCCCGTTTGGTTTGATCCCTTTGTCTTCCATTGTAGCCTTGTACTGTTAAGAAACCGGCCTGCGCAGGTTAAGGCGCTGTTAAGAGTGTGTTAAATAATTATAAAACTCCCCGGGTTGGTTCTGTTATGATGTCTGTAATTGACGGCTTCTCGGCGAATCTTTGTCCCGTTGCCCGAGGTATCCGCGCGCCGCGAAAGGGAGGTCCGGTTGGCATGGCTGTAAGCGTAAAGGTCGTCGGCGATATTCTCCCCAACAAGTTCAGCCGTCCCGGCTGACCCCCCGAAGGCTGTACTTCCGTGCGGAGCAGGATCAGCCACGATTTCAAAGTTCTCGAAGGTTTGTTGAACTGGTATTTCGGTCCTCAGGTACGGTTTACATACCAGTACCGGCCGGACACCCCCGGCCGGGTAACGCCGAGCGTTTTCATCGACGGCCGGCTGGTCTTCCGCGGGGCTCTCGAAGCCGCCGATCTCGTGAAGTATCTTGAGGGCCTGGGCCTCAAAAGGCTGGACCTGAAAGACCCCGGATAAGGGATGGTAGAGGTGCCCCAAGTACTGTTTGTAGAAATCAAAACCACCCCCGGCACGACCGAAGGTGGTTTTTTAAATCCAGGAATTCGCGCAGCAAATTCCTGCGAGTCTAACGACCGCTGCTTGACGACAGACGACCGAATTATGCCGCCTTCTTGACCTGGCCCACGAAGAGATCGACGGCCTGCTGCGGAACGTAGGCGCGCTCGTGGGTGATTTCTCCGGCCTTGTTCTTAACGGTGATCAAAAGCGACGGGCCGTTCAGGATGTATGTCTTGCCGTTAAAAACCGCGATGTCGGTGCTCGTCTTGAGCGTCATGGTAGTGTGTCCTTTTTGCCCCTTGATCACGGGGTTTTCCGGGTCGCTTTTGTCGACGGTAACCTCGGCGCTCAGGGTCTTGAAGGCCTCTGCCGGGGTGAAGAGGGTCTTGCTGGTTTTGGCCAGGTCAAGGCCCATTGCCGCGCCGATGTGCTTGATCTGGGTGTTGTCCAGGAGCCCGGCCGGTTTCTGCGGGCCGTAGGCGTAGAGGAAGATGTCCTCGCCGCAGTGTCCGTTGGTTGCCCAGCCGATCATCGAGCGCTTGCTAATCATCGGGCCGACGGCGTAGTTCAGGCTGCCCGGTTTGGCCTCCTTGATGGCTTGAATCTCCTGTTCGGTCAGGTCGGTGATGCCGTAATAGGCGGCCATGACTTCGGCGATGTTGCTGCGGTCGGCATTCAGCTTGGCCTCGAGCCCCTCGCCGGTCAGCTTGGCCTTTTTCAGCGGGTCGACCACCTGGCTGGGCTTCAAAGTGTCGTAGTTCTTATTGCTTTCCATACTGCCGATGCTCATCCCGCCGTTGCCATGGTCGGAAAAGGCGATAACCAGGGTGTGGCCGTCTTTCTTGGCGAAGTCCACGGCGGTTTTGACGGCGCGGTCGAAGGCGAGGACGTCGCTGATCACGCCGATGGGGTCGTTGGCGTGGGAGGCCCAGTCCACCTTGCTCCCCTCGATGAAGAGGAAGAACCCTTTTTTATTCTTGATCAGAAATCGATTTATCGGCAAAAGACTACAGTGCAGCGGGCTGTTTCCGCACCCCCTTTCTCACCTAAGGGTCTTCCGCAGGCATGATAACAGATGTACCTTAAGCGCAGGTTAAGCGCGGGTTAAGGTATTCTTGCCTTCAGGTTAAGCCCTAAAGAATGGAAGAGAGAAAAACATTGTTTGAATTCCCCGAAATTTGCTTCAGAAATGGCAGGACCGAACCGAGGTATTTAATGAAGTATTTAATAGGGGTAAGCGGGCTAAGGGGGTCGAGTATCCTGTCTCTGCGATCTAAATTGGCTGCAAGCTTCATGTTGGCATCCGCCGGGCTGGCCTTGGCCGTCACCGGGGTTTACGTGCCGGGGCTGGGACTCCCGTGGACCCAGGCGGGGGTGTGTTTAGTTTTTGCAGGGGCGCTGTTCTTGTTCTCCATGAGTTGGCGGCAAGCGGGGAGGCTATCCCGGCTGGCCGAAGAAGCCAGGAAGGCCGAGGCCGGCGAGAGCCGGTCCCTGCAGATCGAGCCCGGGGCGGGGGAACTCGGCGACATTGAAAGGGTGTTCGCGGAGACGCTCCGGAAGTACCACAGGATCGCCGAGATGCTCGAAAACAAGGCGGAAGCCATCGCCGCGGCCGCCAACGAGTTTTCGGCCGGAACCGAGGAAGTGGCGGCGGGGGCCAACGAGACTTCGGCGACGATGAACGAGGTCGCCACTACGGTCGAACGAGCGGCTTTCAGCACCCGGAGGATCACCGACGCGGCGAAAGAGGCCGCGACTTTGGCGGAGCGGGGACACGAAGGGATGAAAACGGTGGCGACCCAGATGGGCTCGATCAACCGCTCCTCGGCCGCCGCCGCGAAGGTCATCAAGGATCTGGACACCGCGGCGCAGCAGATCACCCAGATCGTCGACGTCATAACCCACATCGCCGACCAGACCAACCTCCTGGCGCTGAACGCCGCCATTGAAGCGGCCCGCGCCGGGGAGCACGGGCGCGGTTTCGCCGTCGTCGCCGAGGAGGTCAGGAAGCTGGCCGAGCAGTCGGCACAATCTGCGAAGGAGATCTATGCCCTGGTGCAGGAAATCCAAGCCGAGTCCCAGCGGGCTGTAGCCACGATGACCGAGGGTATGGGAGAGGTGCGGACGGGCGTTAAGGTCGTCCGCGAGGTTGACGCCACCTTCGAGCAGATAGAGACGTCCATTAAGGAACTGGCCAAGCGCTCCGAGGAGGTGGCGGCGGCCGCCGAAAAGACGGTGGAGCTTGTCGAGGGTGTGGCCAACCAGTCGGGGGAACAGGCCAGGGCGATCGAGATGCTGGCCGGGAACACCGCCAGGCTGAGCGTGCTGGCGGCGGAACTCAAGGGATAGACGTTATATCGCGCTTCTTAACGTGTTTTTTACCCGCCGGTCCGAGGCGGTTTTTTCATGCCTTCCCGCGGCGGCGCAAGCGCTGCCCGGTACTGTTTGACCGCTTGGCCGGCGCGTGTTACAATGCCACCAGGATTTGGACGGTGAAATTCGTGGCTGTTAAGATTCTTGTCACTCGTATCGACGAGAGCGGCACGCGCGAGTATGAGGACGAGGTTGCCGAAGAGTTTCCCCTGCAGGTCGTTCTTAACGGGCAGCCGCTGGTGACGATGATGTGCTCGCCCGGCAACGTGGACTGGCTGGCCGTGGGGTTTTTGGCCTCGGAGGGGCTGATCGGCGGCCGGGAAGACATCCGCGAGGTGGTGTTCGACAGGGAGGGCGGGGCCGTTGAGGTTGTGACCCGCCATCCTGCGGCCATGCCCGCCGAAAGACTGGCCCGTCCCTACCTGACTTCGGGCTGCGGCAAGGGTACCACTTTCGGCTGCGCGACGGAGCATGCCGTCGCCGGCTCCAGCTTCACCGTGTCTGCAGAAACGGTGTACGCCCTGGTCTGGGAGTTCCAGCGGCGGTCCGAGCTCTACAGGGCCACAGGGGGCGTGCACAGTGCGGCCTTTTGCCAGGACGGGACGATCAGCGTGTTTGCCGAGGACATCGGGCGCCACAACGCCTTGGACAAGGTCTTCGGCTTCTGTCTCCTCCACGGCGTCCCGGCCGAGGCCGGACTCGTCGTGACCAGTGGGAGGATCTCCTCGGAGGTGGTTCACAAGGTGGCCCGCCGGGGGACGCCGATCGTGATCTCCAAGTCGGCCCCGACCTCGCTCGCCGTGAGACTGGCGGAAGAGCTGAACATAACCCTGGTCGGTTTCGCCCGCGGACGGCGCATGAACGTCTATACGGCGGACTGGCGCATCGTCGCCTCCTAGAAATGTGTCCCAGGCGTATACCGAAAACAAGGATAGGAACCGTAGTAAAAGATAGGCGTCGATAATGTTAAAATTCGGCTAGAGGAAAGCCGGCGGGGCACGGCGAACTAGAAATCGTGTTGTTGCAAAAGAGGTGAATGCCGTGCATGTGCCCGTACCCGAGATTTCCTTTGCATGGACGGACATCGTGCGCTGGGCGATTGACGCCCTGCTGGTAGGGTTTATCGCTTACAAGGTGATTTTGTTCTTGCGGGGCACCCGGGCCGTGCAACTGCTTAAAGGCGTTCTGGTTTTGGGCTTTCTCTACCTGGTCGCTTCGCTCTTGAAACTCCACATGATGACCTTTCTCCTGGGCAAGCTCGGCCTGATGGCCGTGATCGCCGTCCCGGTTATTTTCGCCCCCGAACTGAGAAGCATGCTTGAGCGCCTAGGCCGGGAACAGCCGTTCCGGCGCCTCGTGCACGGACACGGCCACATGCGTATCGTCATTAGCGAGATCGTAGCGGCCGCCGGCAACCTTTCCGAAAGGAAAGTCGGGGCACTGATCGTCATCGAGCGCCAGACGGGCCTCAAGGAGTATATCGAGACGGGAGTAAGGCTGGACAGCATCGTTTCGCGTTTCCTCCTGATCCAGACGTTTGAGCCCAACACCCCGCTGCACGACGGCGCCGTCATCATCCGCGGCGACCGGGTCGCCGCCGCCTGCTGTTATCTCCCCCTGAGCAGCAACAAGCACCTTTCCAAGGAGCTGGGTACGCGCCACCGGGCTGCTGTCGGCATTACCGAGGTGTCGGACGCCCTGGCCGTGGTTATTTCCGAGGAGACCGGCACTATCTCGGTCGCCGAGGACGGGAAGATCGTCAGGTACCTGAACGCCAAGGGGCTGGAGGAGTTCCTGGAGACGAGACTGGCCCAGGACAGCGGTTTCCTATGGCTTAAGGAACGGGAAACGGCCCGGCAGAATGCCCGGCAGGACAGGGAAGTGGCCGGATAAAAAACGTAAACAACCGGATAAAAAACGTAAACAAACGGAAAAAAGCAGGGGAGCGGTTGGTCGCTCCCCTGCTTTTTTAAGCCTTGGGCTAGGCCGGAGGGTTCTTAAGCGCGGCGTGGGCCGCGGCCAGGCGCGCGATCGGCACCCGGTACGGGGAGCAGCTCACGTAGTCCAGCCCGATCAGGTGGCAGAACTCCACCGAGCTCGGTTCCCCGCCGTGCTCGCCGCAGATACCGATCAGGAGGCCCGGCTTGACGGTCCGGCCCAGGGTGACAGCCATCTGCATCAGCTTGCCGACCCCCTTGCGGTCGAGCACGACGAAGGGGTTGTCGGGCAGGATCTTGCGGTCGAGGTAATGCTGCATGAACTTGCCCTCGGCGTCGTCGCGGGAGAAGCCCAGCGTCGTCTGGGTCAGGTCGTTGGTGCCGAAGGAGAAGAACTCTGCTTCCCCGGCGATTTCGTCGGCCAGGAGTGCCGCCCTGGGCAGCTCGATCATGGTGCCCACGGTATACTCGAAGATCACGCCCGTCTCCCGGCGGACCTCGTCGGCCACCTGGTCCACAAGCTGTTTCAGGAAGACCAGCTCGTTGCGGTCGATGACCAACGGGATCTCGACCTCGGGATGCACGTCGTAACCTTCCTTTACCAGGCGCACCGTGGCCTGGAAGATGGCGCGGGCCTGCATGGCGTATACTTCGGGGAAGGTGATGCCCAGGCGGCAGCCGCGGTGTCCCAGCATGGGGTTGAATTCCGCGAGGGCGCGTACCTTGCGCAGCAGTTCTTCCTTCTGTTTAATCTCCTGTTCGTCTCCGCCGGTAACCCGCAGTCTGGTGATCTCGACGGCCAGTTCCTCGGCGTTGGGGAGGAACTCGTGCAGCGGCGGGTCCAGGAGACGGATACAGACGGGGTAGCCCTCCATCGCCTTGAGTATGCCGTAAAAGTCACCCTCCTGCATCGGCAACAGCCGGTCGAGGAATTTCTTCTTCTCGGAAGGCGTTTCGGCGAGGATCATCGCCTGGACGATGGGCAGCCGGTCGGCACCCATGAACATGTGTTCGGTGCGGCACAGCCCGACGCCGGTGGCGCCGAACTCGCGGGCCTTGGCGGCGTCGGCGGGCGTGTCGGCGTTGGCGCGCACTTCCAGACGCCGGATGTCGTCGGCCCAGGCCAGGAGTTGCTTGAACGCGGGCAAAAGCTCGGGTTCGAGCATCGGCACCCCGCCGAGGATAACGCGGCCCGTCGTTCCGTCGATGGAGATCACGTCGCCCTGCCGGACGACCAGGTCGTTCACCTGGAACTCGGGCGAGGAAGGATTAATGCGGATGGCTTCGCAGCCGCAGACGCAGGGTTTGCCCATCCCCCTGGCCACGACGGCCGCGTGGCTGGTCATGCCGCCGCGGGAGGTGAGGATGCCCTGGGCGGCGACGATACCGTGGATGTCGTCGGGGGTCGTCTCCGTACGCACCAGAATAACCTTCTTGCCTGTGGCGGCAAGTTTTTCGGCCAGATCGGCGTCAAAGACCGCTTCGCCGGAGGCCGAACCCGGAGAAGCGGGCAGACCCCTGGCGATGACGTTCAATTCGGCGGAGGGATCGATGCGCCGGTGGAGCAGCTGGTCCAGCTGCTGGGGCTGAACACGCAGCAGGGCTTCGTCACGGGTGATCAGTCCCTCGCCGACCATGTCAACGGCGATGGTGATGGCCGCCTGTGCCGTGCGTTTCCCGGTCCGCGTCTGCAGGATGTACAGGCGGGAAGACTCCACGGTGAACTCGATATCCTGCATCTCCCGGTAGTGTTTCTCTAACAGACGGCACACGTCGGCGAACTGCTTGTAGACTTCGGGCATCTCCTCGGCCAGGGCGGCGATGGGCTTGGGGGTTCTGATCCCGGCCACGACGTCCTCGCCCTGGGCGTTGGTCAGGAACTCGCCGTAAAGCTTGTTCTCGCCGGTCGACGGGTTGCGGGTGAAGGCCACGCCCGAACCGGAGTCGTCACCCATGTTGCCGAAGACCATGGTCTGCACGTTGACGGCCGTGCCGAGGTCGTCGGGAATCTTGTGCACCTTCCGGTAGACGACGGCCCTGTCCACGTTCCAGGACTTGAAAACGGCCATGATGGCCAGGAAAAGCTGTTCGTACGGGTCCTGCGGGAAGGGTTTCTTTTTCTCTTCTTCCACGAGCTTCTTGTAGCGCTTGACAACCTCTTCCCAATCGTCGGCGGTCAGCTGGTTGTCGTACTGTACGCCGCGCCGGTCTTTCTGAGCCTGGAGGATACTCTCAAACTGGAAGTGCTCGACGCCGAGGACGACGTCGCCGAACATATGGATGAAACGGCGGTAACAGTCGAGCGCGAAGCGCCGGTCCCCGGACTTCGCGGCCAGAGCTTCGACGGTGACGTCGTTCAGGCCGAGGTTGAGTACGGTGTCCATCATCCCGGGCATGGAAATCGGGGCGCCCGACCTGACCGAAACCAGCAGGGGATTGACCGCGTCGCCGAAGCGTTTCCCGACCTTCGTCTCCAGTTCGGCGACCTTGGCGCGGACCTGTTCCTCGATGCCGGGGGGCAACTGCTCGCCCAGGCTGACGAAATCCTTGCAGGCTTCGGTGGTGATGATGAATCCCGGCGGCACCGGCAGGCCGATGTTGGTCATCTCGGCCAGATTGGCGCCCTTGCCGCCCAAAAGGCCCTTCATCCGGGCGTTGCCTTCTTCGAAAAGGTAGACGTACTTTTTGATGGTTTCTCTCCCCTTCCACAACAACATTGCGCTGCCGGATTTATACTCCTTCGTGATGGCGCGTATGCCTGTACAGGTCACCTTTTCGATGGCTAATTACGAAAATCCTGCTGCAATGCGTTATCCTAATTGCTGTTTTTTGACATACAAATGGGGCCGGCTCCGCCGGGCGCAGGCGCCGCTGCAAAAAGGTTTTGCCGTTGGCGCTCTGCCTCTGGTAAATTAAACAGATAAACAGAAGCGGTGTTGCAGGCTTTAAGAGTGGAATAAGGGAGAGAGACAGGTTTGAAACCGGCGCCTTTTAAGTTGGAACAGTGGTTTGCCCGGTACGAGTTCGCGGTGCGGCTGAACATGGCCGCCAGCTGCGCCCTGGCGACGACGGTAGCCGAGATCCTTGCCCTGGGCGGTCCGGGAGCGCGGGAAGAATACCTACGGCTGAACCTCGACTACATCCCGTCTACGGGATCCGAGCGGCTGCGCGAGGCCGTCGCCGGCTGGTACCGGCGGATAGGGGCCGGCGGCGTGCAGGTCACGACCGGCGCTTCGGAAGCCATCTTCATCCTCATGAACGTGCTCCTGGAACCGGGCGACATTATCGTCGTGGAGGACCCGGTTTACCAGTCCCTGTACGCGGTCGCCGAATCGATCGGCGTCCGGGTCAAGAAATGGCCCCTGCGGCCCGAGAACCGCTTCAGGCCCGACGTCGACGAACTGGAACGGCTGCTCGGGCCCGGGGTGCGCGCCGTGGTGGTCAATCATCCCCACAATCCTACGGGGGCGATGCTGAGTACGGAAGATCAGCGCCGGCTTGTGGAGCTCGCGGACAGGTTTGGTTTCTGGCTGGTGTCCGACGAGGTCTACCGGGGAACGGTCTACGACGAGAGGGATGTCCTGCCGCCGGCCGCCGATTTCGGCGGAAGGGCGGTCAGCATCGGGGATATGACCAAGCCTTTCGGGCTCGGCGGGCTGAGAATCGTTGGATAGCGTCGGGGGACGCCGGCCTCCTGCGGCGCGTCCGCGATTTCCGCGACTATACGACCATGTGCTCGAACGCTGCCGGGGAGTTCCTGGCGGCGATAGTACTGGAACACCGGGATAAGGTCCTGGAAAGCAAGACGGCCCTAGCGAGGGCCAACCTGCGGACGCTGAGCAAGTTTATCGCCGAACATGACGGGGTCCTGAGCTGGGTGCCCCCGGCTGCCGGTTTCACGGCTTTCCCCAGGCTGTACCTCAACGTGGACGTCGAGTCCTTCAGCGCCGGGCTGGCGCGGGAGGAGAGCGTTCTGATTCTCCCGGGGACGGTCTTTGGCGTCCCCGACCGTTTCCGCCTGGGTTTCGGGATGGCTGAGCGGAGGTTCAGTGACGGCCTCGATGCCCTGAGGCGTCACCTGGCCAGGGTTTCTCCTTAAACGGACCCGGCGGGTCGAACGGAGGTTCGAGGCCGGTCTGGTCTTGATCCTGATTCTGCTCCTGATTTTGTTTATTGTTGCTATCAGGCCGGCCTTCATCGTCCCCGGCGTTATTCTGCAAGGGATCGGGTATGCCTTCGATGGGGTTGACTTTTTCCCGGATGTGCTTAGTCTTGTTGTTGCGTTTCTCCAGCCCCGGCGGGAGGGCGGACCTGCCCTTTTCCGGCTCGGACGGGACCACGGTCCCGCCCTGCTTTTTCCCGACAAAAACGCCCGATTGCGGGAAAAGTTCTTCGAGGCTGACGGCGTGTTTCTCAAGATAACCGGCAAGGTGCTCGTCGGTCACCGGCGGGGGCACCTCGGGACGTAATTCTTTTAGTTTTTTGTCGATAGTCAGACGCCCCGCGGAGTAACCCTTGCGGTGGGCGTTTTTCGCCTGCTTTTCTTCGACGCTGTCGACTACCAGGTACCCGGCCAGGTTTGCCTTTTCCAGGGCGCCGGCCGCGGCCTTGCGCAGTTCATCCTCGGTTACCGGGCTGTTCTTCTTGCCCTTGATGGGGTTGACCAGTACGAGGTTGTTCTCGTCAGCGCTCAGCATCCCGGCCGCGGCTGCCCTGGCGACCAGGATGCCGACGGCCTCCGTCGCGGGACGCCCTTCTATCTCTTCACGCGGGATGGCGGCAGCCAGTTTTTCGCCGGCGGGATCAAGCCCCTTGACGGAGCAAACCCTGCCCCGGTCGTCAAGGCCCAGCGTTAGACTTCCGCCGACCTCGATGTCGACAGAGGCCACTGCCGGGTTGATCAGCACGGGTATGCCGGCGCTCAAGGCGAGAACCAGCAGGATGCTGGCCACGGCGAGCATCTGCCTGAAGACGAACGCCGCCGCAGGCATCTGGATGACGTCGCCGGGCGCGGGCAGGGAGCGGGGGGCGTGCAGCCGTTTAAACTCGCCCTCGTCGGTCATAACCACCATCGTGCGCTTGTTCACGCTGATGACGACGCCTTTTCCGGCAGGCACGGAAGTCACCTCTTTTCAGTACATAAGTCATCGTCGTCGAGCCTGGCGAAGGAGCGAAGCGGGAAGTAAGCATCCCGCGCAAATATCAGGGTCAGGGCGACAACATAACGCCGGCCGCGCTCGAGGACTCTTCTCGAAACCCCGGTCTGCCGGCACAGCTGGGCCAGCGGCAGTTGGCGGTACTCGAAGAACTGATCGAGCAACTCCCGGTTCCCGGCCAGGTGGCGCGCCACCCTGGTCAGGACGCACCGCGTATCCCGGTGTTTGGGTGACGACCTGACGAGGTCCACTGGCGATATTTTGAACTCGGCCAACTCCCGCGTGAATTGCTCGACAGCCAGGGACAGGTCCAGGTTTTCCTCCGGTTCCGGGGCGGCAGGCTGCTCGGCTTCGGATTCGAAAGCCGACAACCGCACCGCGGCGTGGTTCCCCTGCTGGCGGAGGTAGTCGATCAGCCGCCGGTCGATGACCTTGGCGGCAAAAGGCATGAACGAACCGCCGTAGTCGGGCGAATAGGCGTCTATGGCTTCGTTGAGGGCCAGGAGGCCGACGCCGAGCTCGTCGTCGTTTTCCCAGCTCAGGAAACGGCCGCAGCGCCGCGAGCACACCCGGTGGACAAAAGGCTTTAACCCGGCGATCAAGTCGTTCCGCGCTTGCTCTTGACCCTGCCGGGCTCGGCTCAGGAGGCTCTCGATCTCAGCCTGGCTCAATGCATACAAAAAGCCTCGCTCCTTGGCCTTGCACGCCTTGTCCTGCAAGGGCCATGAGAAGTATTCTTGTCTTTGCGCCTCCATCCCTTTTTTCGTGCATGCCCCACTGTCACCAGTGTATTCGGGGAACCCTGTTAGATTTGCGGGGGTAGTAAGGGCCGCAAGCGGCCCATGTTATTGGGTATTGGACTGGAAAGGGAATTCCCTTCAGGAATTCGCCCCGGCTAAAGGTTTATGCTGAAAAAAGTTGGCCTGTGTTTTCATGATTTTCCAACGGATCGGGACGCCCGGCGGTAGGGAGGGTGACGGTGGCAACTGTTCCGCCTTCCGGCAGGCTGCGGACCTGGATGTCTCCCCCATGGCGTTCCAGAATGCTCCTGCTGATGGGCAGGCCCAATCCGCCGCTTCCGTTGGCCACGATGTTGTTCAGGACTTGGTTGAGTTCTTCCGGATGAATGCCCGCATTGCTGCTGACGACCGTAATTAATACCCTTTCCCCCGCCACGTCGGTGTGCACGCTAATCGGTTCGCCCAGGGCGCCGGCTTCCAGGGCGTTTTTCAGCAGGTCCAGGAGCACCTGCTTGACCTGTTCCTTGTGGACGTGGACGTACGCGGCCGAAGGCGCCGGAACGACCTCCAGGCTGATGCCGTTGCGCGATGCGTAACCCTGCATCAGGCGTACCGTACCGGCTACCAGTTCCCCGACCTCCACCGTTTCCCGCTCCTCGGACTCGTCGTGGTCGAGGCTGATGTAGCCGCGGATCAGTTCGTTGACGCGGTCGACCTCTTCGATGATCAGCCTCAGGTAGTGCTCCGGCGGTTTCAGGGCCGGGGATTCCTCAAGGAGCATCTGGGCAAAACCGCGGACGGCGGTCAGGGGGTTTCTCACCTCGTGAGCGAACCCCGCGATGATCTTTCCCGCCAGGAGGACCTGTTCGTGGCGCTGCAACTGCTTTTCCTGTTTCCGCATGCGCGTAACGTCGGTGATGACGCACAGCGCTCCGCTGAGGCGTCTTGAATGGTCCTGCAGGCGCCGGGTATCGAGGAACAAAACTTTTTCCTTTCCCCCTATCACCAGTGATAGTTCCAGGTTGGACACTTCACGGCCCTCCGTTACGGTATCGAGAACACGCTGCAGGAGGGCGCCGGCGGGGAGCAGGGTGCGGACGTTCTGGCGCAGGGCGCCGTGTTTGCGTGTGCCGAAAAGTTTTTCGCAGGCGGGATTCCATACGAAGACGCGGCCGCCGCAGTCGAGAGCCAGGACGGCCTGGGCCATCGTATCGAGCAGCCGTTTCAGGTTCGAAGCGTTAAACATCGGCGACAGGGGGCTGGTTTCCTCTCCAGTGCTGTGGCCGGCAGCCGGCTGGGACGGGAAAGGGCCGCAGGACTTGTCCCAATGATCGTCCTGGTCCCAGGTCATGCTGATTTGTTCAATGTCCTGCCATAAGTGTTTCGACATGCGATCAACTCCCGCGAGCGATGGAAAAAACCGGGAGACGGCGCTGCTCAGCGCCCTTAGGCGGTAGCACATAACTTCTGGTTATTTTTAGTGTATAACCCGGGGTGAGGCTGAACAAAGCGTTTTCGGTCGCGATTTTTCCCCAAACACCGACAGATTCCGACTCCAGCCGCGGTTTTCAGGGGTTTCCGGGGCTGCCCGGGAGCAGGCCCTTGATCCAGGCGGTGAAGACGGCGTAGACCACCTCCCCGTCGGGGGTTCCCGTGGCCAAGTCGTCGATGATTTCCCGGAACGACCGGGTCACCACCCTGATCTCTTCGTCGCGCTCCCTTTGCGGTTCTCCCGGGGTCAGGCCCGCGGCGAAGAAGACGTGCGCCCGGCGGCTGTGTACGCCGGGGAGCGGGAAAAAGGAGCCGAGAGGCACCAGTGTCGAGGCGGTATAACCCGTTTCTTCCCGCAGTTCCCTGGCCGCGCCCCGGACCGGGGACTCGCCGGGTTCGAGGATGCCGCCGGGCAGGTTGAGGACGTAACGCCCGACGGGGTAGCGGTACTGCTCGACGAGCAGGATCTTTCCGTCGCCCGTTACAGCGAGGGTGGCCGCCGTCCCCGGAAAGTCGTCGGCGAGGTAGAGGAAGTCCGTCTCCTGGTCCCGAAAACGCAGCACGTCCTTGACCACGCGCACGTAGCGCTCGTGGAAGACCGTGCGGCGCGACGCAAGCGTCCATTCCGCGTAGCCCAAGCCCAACACCTCCTGTCAGTATTGCGTAAGAGCAACGGGAGCCCGCAAGGCTCCCGTTCAAACTAATTGCACGCCCGCATAAGAATGCGGGTGACGGAGACGACACCCGGCTCCGTAGCGTAAGCCCGTGTTTATTGTGTGCGCTCCGTTCCACCTCCCGGCACTTGTTGCGGCCGACCAGGGGCCTTTTAGGGCGTCAATTACCTTGTGCTTTCCACGATCCTGGCCTTTTGATAGATGCTCCCGAAGACGGCGGCAAGGACGATGGTGGCGTAGAAGTAACCCAGCACCGTCAGAACGAATCCTACCGAGGGGATGTCTTTGAATAAGGAAACGACGTAGTACAGCAGGATGGCGAAGGCGTAGGCCAGCAGGTAGCTGGAGAAATTCCTGGCGATATACTTTAAAACGGTGGGGAGCCTGAAGGGCGCCGTAAGGTTGCCCGTCGCCGAGTAATGCGCCAGCCCCATGGGCAGAATGAAGCCGAGGACCAGGGCCAGCACGGCCACCCAGAAAGCCGTCCCGCCCAGGGCGGCCACGGCGAAGGGATTCATGCCGCCTGTAGAGGTCTGCGCTGCAATTGCTCCCCACTCCCCGGCGACGGTGGCCAAAGCGATGGGAACGAGCAGGTAAACCAGGGCGATGGCGCTCCACGACAGCCCCTTGATGAATTTTGCGCCCAGGTTGTTCCAGGACGGGAGTTCCGTTTCGCGCCTGGCGCTCCTCTCCATCACTTCGGCGCAGTAGCCCAGGCTGGCCAGGTTAACGACCGGGATGACGGCCAGAACCGCTCCGACAAGGAATTTAAACAAGCCGTTCAGCTGCAACGGCATTTTAATCGCCCGCTCAACAATCAAAGTTTCTCCCCCTTTCACTTATGGACTCTAAGCCTGGCGCGCACCATATTAATGGTTACGTTGTTGCCCCTGTCAATATTTCTGAAAAAACGGGGTTTGTACAGGGTAAGTTCTGGAAAAGCGGGTGGTTGCATGGGCAGCCCTGAAAGCATCTTCGGAGGCTTCAACCCTACGGAGGCGGCAAGGTCGGCTTTCACCATCATCGTGATCATCCTGGCCGCCTGGGCCGGCTTGTTCATCGCCCGCAAGCTGATCGCCCGGGCCTTCGACTTTTCCCATGGGGCCGCCGGCAGGAAAAGAACCCTGGCCGGTATCGTTTACTCCCTTGTCCGCTATACCGTCTATATCGTCGCCGGGCTGATGATCTTCCAGGTCCTTTTTCCCCGCGTCAACCTTGGGCCGGTCCTGGCGGGGGCCGGTGTCGTCGGTCTGGCCGTGGGCCTGGGCCTGCAGACCTTTCTCAAGGATGTTATCACGGGTTTCCTGGTCAACTTCGAGGACCAGTTCCGCGTGGGCGATTACGTGACCATCAACGACGTCGTTTCGGGCACGGTGGAGGACGTCGGCTTACGCCTGACGACGGTAAGGGAGTGGTCGGGCAAGAAATTTTATATCGCCAATTCGGAGATCAAAACGGTCCGGAATTTCAACCGCGAGGAACTCCGCGTCATCGTCTCGGTCACGTTTCCCTTCGAGGAAGACCCGTTGCGTATCCGTGAAGCCTTGGAAGAGGTCTCCCGGTCAATAGGGGCACGCTACAACGAAGACCTTCTGCGCGACGAGGGGGGGAACGCTCTTGAACCCCCTCACGTCCTCGGCGTCACCGACATCGACGAGAACGGGCGGGGTGGGCAGTACACGATCGTCGCCAGGGTCAAACCGCGGAAATACTGGGAAATCCAGCGGGCCATCCGCGAAGAGATCTGGCTCGAGGCCAGGGAACGGGGGATAAGGCTGGCCTACCCGCGCTTCACCGTGGATGAATATCCTGCCGCCGCCTTACCGCATAAAAGCACCATGCCTCAGGAACAATGAAGAAGGGTGGCGGCTGTATGGCAGATGGTGGTAAGTTGTCTCCTTTCGAACTACGCTACCGCAGCCTGGACAAGATCATCGAAAAGTACGGGGACAGGCCGGGCGGATTGATCAGGGTGCTGCAGAAGGCGCAGGACCTCTTCGGCTACCTTTCGCGCGAGGTGCAGATTTACGTCGCCGACAAGATGTGCCTGCCCATCGCGCACGTCCACGGGGTGGCCACTTTTTATTCGGGGTTCGTCACCGCGCCGCGCGGCAAGTACACCTGCAGCATCTGCATGGGGACGGCGTGCTACGTCAAGGGAGCCCAGGACGTCTTCGACCGCTTCAAGGAAGTACTGGGGATAGGCGAGGACGAGACCACGGAAGACAGGCTTTTCACCCTGCGCGCCACGCGCTGCATCGGCGCCTGCAGCCTGGCCCCGGTGCTGGCCGTCAACGAGGACGTGCACGGCCACGTCACGGTCGACGAAGTGGTGCCCTTGATCGAGAGTTACAGGGCTCAAGAAACCCGTGAGGATGGTGATCGCATTGCTGACGAGCCTGACCGGCCTCGAGCGGATCAGGGAGCGGCACCGCCCCCTTATTGAAGAAAGGCTGCGGGACGGTGACATCGACAGGCCCACCCAGCTGCTCGTCTGCACCAGCACGGCCTGCATCTCTTCCGGCGGCGTGGAGATCTACAACGCCCTGCGTAAAGAGGTAAAGGAGCAGGGGCTGGAGGTCGACGTCGTCCGCACGGGCTGTTTCGGCTTTTGCGGTCTCGGCCCCGTCGTCGTCACGCACCCGGGCGCCGTCCTCTACTGCCGGGTGCGTCCCGGTCACGTGACCGATATCGTGGAGAAGCACCTCAAGAACAGGGAAATCGTGGAGGAGCTTCTTTACGAGGACGCCGAGGGCGTGCGCAGGAGCATCCTCTACGACATGCCCTTCTTCGAGAAGCAAAGGCGTATCGTCCTTGAAAACTCGGGGCTCATCGACCCCGAAGACATCAACGAGTACATCGCGCGCGACGGTTACTTCGCCCTCGCCGACGTGCTGGCCCGCTGGACGCCGGAACAGGTCGTCGACGCCGTTATCAAGTCCGGCTTGCGGGGCCGGGGCGGGGCCGGGTTCCCCACCGGGCGCAAGTGGGCGTTTGCCGCCGCCGAGCCCGGCCCGCAGAAATACATCGTCTGCAACGGCGACGAGGGCGACCCCGGCGCCTTCATGGACCGGAGCCTGCTCGAAGGCAACCCGCACGCTGTCCTCGAAGGGATGCTCATCGCCGGGTACGCCATCGGGGCCGGCGAGGGTTACGTCTACGTGCGGGCCGAGTATCCACTGGCTGTGAAAAGGCTGGAAATAGCCATTCGCCAGGCGAAACGGCTGGGGCTTTTGGGTAATGATATCCTTGGCAGCGGTTTCAGCTTCGACATCGACATCGCCCTGGGGGCGGGGGCCTTTGTCTGCGGGGAGGAGACGGCGCTCTTGCGGTCGGCCATGGGTTTCCGGGGCGAGCCGCGCGTGCGGCCGCCTTTCCCGGCCCAGAAAGGCCTCTTCGACAGGCCGACGATCATCAACAACGTCGAGACGCTGGCCAACGTGCCCACGATCATCAGGCACGGGCCCGAGTGGTATGCCGCCATCGGCACCGAAAAAAGCAAGGGCACGAAGATTTTCTCCCTGGCCGGCCAGATCAAGAACACCGGCCTGATCGAGGTCCCGATGGGCTTGAGCCTGCGGTCGATCATCTACGACATCGGCGGCGGGCCGCCTCCCGGGCGCCGCATCAAGGCTGTGCAGACCGGCGGCCCCTCCGGCGGGGCCGTCCCGGAAAAACTGCTCGACGTGCCGATCGACTACGAGTCCCTCAAAGACCTGGGGACGATCATGGGGTCCGGCGGGCTGATCGTCCTGGACAATACCGACTGCATGGTCGACATCGCCAAGTTCTACATGAAGTTCGCCGCCGACGAGTCCTGCGGCCGCTGCACGCCGTGCCGGGTGGGGATCGTCCGGATGGTAGAGATCCTGGAGAAGATCACTGGGGGCGAGGGGACCATGGATGACCTCCGGGAGCTCGAAGAACTGGCCTACGACGTCAAAGACGCGTCGCTGTGCGGGCTGGGGCAGACGGCGGCCAACCCCGTCCTGTCCACGATGAAGTATTTCTACGACGAGTACCTGGCCCACGTCTGCGACAGGCGTTGCCCGGCAGGAGTATGCACCAAGCTTTTGCACTGAGGTGGTTTTGATGCGCGAGGTCCCCAACTACATCGCGGAGTACAACCGGGTGGCCGGTGACGCCCCCGGCCCGCAGGAACTTTTCACCCAGTTCCCGGGCTTGTGCCAGTACCTGGCAAAGGCCGCGGCCGACTTCGTCAACGGGCAGATCCTGCCTTTCGTGGAGTACGACGCCAGCCCGCAGTACTATTGTCTTGTTAACCAGGTGACGCGTTCTCTGGCCAAGGCCTTCGGCGGCTGCGTCTCCCTCGGCGTGCAGCTCGGGTATAACGAGAAGGCCACCGAATTCATTCAGTCCCTGATGGACCAGGAGCCCCCGGGCGAAACCTGAGATTTTATTGCCTTGTTGCGTTCGTAGGTTGATCAGCATATTATCTAAATATATAGATAATTAGATAATATGAGGGGTGACCATAATGCCCGACACGGATACCGGGAAAAAGAAGGTATTGCTGATCTGCTCCCGAAACACTGTCGACGGGGTCTACCCGCCGCTGATCCTCGCCCTCCAGGCCGTCAGGGCGGGCGCCGAAGCCTCCGTCTTTTTCACCTTCATGGGCATCGAAGCGGTGCGCAAGGGCGGCATCAAGAAGGCCAAGTTCTTCCCGAGCGGCTTGATGGGCGTCATCCCGGGGATGCCGGCGATGGCGACCAAAATGATGCTCGGCCTGGCCGAAAAAAAGGCCAACGTTCCGGCGCCGGCCGACCTATTGGAGATGTGCAGGCTGGAAGGCGTAAAACTGTACGGGTGCCTGATGACCATGGATATGATGGGCCTGAAGGAAAGCGACCTGGTCGAGGGCGCGAAGGTAATCGATGCCGCCGGCTACATGCAGATGGCCCTTGAGGCCGACATCAACATGTTTATCTAGGGGAAACTTTGCTCCGGGGTTGACACAAGGAGGGGGTTCGTGTTTGGAAGACGTCCGGCGCTACCGGCGCGAAGCCGAACTGTTGAAGGCCCTGGCACACCCGGCCCGGCTCTGTATAGTCCGGGGTTTGATTGAGCAGGGATGCAACGTCACCGCCATCAAGGACTGCCTGGGCCTGCCGCAGTCCACCGTCTCGCAGCACCTGGCCGTCCTCCGGGCCCACGGCATCGTCGAAGGGGAACGGCGCGGGACCGAAGTGGCCTATCGTATCGCCGACGAGCGCATCCGGCGGGTCGTGGAGATCCTGTTGCCCGAAGCTCCTGCCAAACGAGCTTAGCCGCGCTGGGAGCCGGGTTTTTCATTATTGCTTTAAGGCGTTCCTCGCCGTATAATGTGCAAGTGTACGGGTTCTAGTTTTTAGCCGGAGCAGCCGGGAAAGGGATAGCATTTTGGCACACAACAGCGAATCGGCGATCAAGGCGGCCCTGGTGGCCAACGGGCTCATCGCTCTGATGAAACTGGGCGGCGCCGTGGTCAGCGGCAGCAGCGCGATGGCCGCGGAGTTCAAGCACTCGGTGGCCGACTGGTCGAACAGCTTCTTCCTGCTCTACGGCGTGAAGTCGGCCAAACGTCCCCTGGACCAGCACTACAACTTCGGCTACGGCAAGCGCGTCTTCTTCTATTCCTTCCTGGCCAGCCTGGGCATGATCACGATTGGCGGCGCGCTTTCTATCTACGGCGGCGTTATGAAGATACTGCACCCCGAGCCGCTGGAACACGTGGCCCTCAACCTGGCGATCCTGGGCGCCAGCATTGTTTTTGAAACCTATTCGCTGACGATGGCCCTCAAGGCTTTGTGCGCGGAAAGCGGCGCCAGGGCGCGCGGGCTGGGGCTGTTCCCCGCCGGCATAAAAGCCCTGGTGAAGGCTACACCCTCGACACGGTTCATCTTTTTCGAAGACAGTATCGCCTTGCTCGGCCTTATCGTCGCGGCGGTCGCCATCGGGCTGACCCATTGGACCGGCATCGTCACCTTTGACGGCATCGCGTCCATTATCATCGGCCTTATCCTGTTCTACGTCGGGATGTCCCTGGCCAAGGACAACGCCGATATCATCACGGGCGAATCTCTTCCCCCCGAAACGACCCGCGAGATCGGCGACTTCATCATGTCTATCCCGGGTGTCCACGACATACATACCATCAGGTCTATGGCCATCGGCCCGAACAGCTACCTGTTCGAGGTCATAATCGAAGGCGACGGCAACCTGCCGCTGGATAAGTCTGATGATTTGGGGTTCCTTGTGAAACGCAAGGTTAAGGAGCGGTTTCCGCAGATCCGCCACGCCCAGGTCACGGTGATCGCGGACGACCGGCGGAGACAATGGCCCGGTGTCTTCGAGGATAGCCTGACTGCGGCCTCCAAGCAATCGCCCAAGCCCGCTGGGGCGCAGCAGGTTTCCGGGTAATCCCAAGGCTGTACCGTTCGGCCGGGCATGCCGTTTGCGCGGGCTTCCGTAACTTTGACCTTTGAACCTTCATTTGGGAAACTGCCGGCTTTTATCAGCTCCGTTTGTCGAAGGCCGAAACCGCCGGCTGCCCCGTCTTATTGCCGGTAATGCCTCGATGGTGTATACTAAAATATAGTCCAAATACGTGCCGGAGTGGCGGAATAGGCAGACGCAAGGGACTTAAAATCCCTCGGGTGGTTTCACCCGTACCGGTTCGACCCCGGTCTCCGGCACCACAGTGATATCAAGGGTTTGCGGATTGAGAAATCCCTTTCGATTACTGTGAATCCCTTTCGCTTGAACAAGGCCCCTTCCAGGATGGGTGAAGCCCGCTTGAGGATGGGTTTTTCTATGCCTAGAGCCAAGGTCACCCGTATTCACCGCGCAGCCAGGCCCGACTGGACGGAAGCACTCGAGCCCTTCCTGGTGGTGAAGAAGGCTCAAGGGCGGAATTCCTGCGCCCTGTCCGACTACCGCCGGCATGTCTCCCAGTTCTTCAGGAGACATCCGTTATGTAGGCAACGTGGGTAGTATGGCAATAAAAGTTAGCAAGTTGCTTAGGCGTGAACACAATAGGTTCCCTGACCGGAGATCAGGGGAACCTGCTTCAGGATCAACCTAAACCTGGTTCACGGCTTCCTGGCACTTCTTAATACATTCGTCGATTGATTGTGATGCCTTGCCTATCGTATCCTTGGCGGCAGGATTTTGAACTGTTTATCTTGCCCGATTTTTAGGTTGGAACTACGCAACGGATACCTGCCGTCGGCTCATCCCTCCAGGATTTTGCGCGCTCCCGACTGCTCCATAATCTCCCGCACCTCCGGGGCGTCGTGACGGGACATCTCCACGGCGACGGCGATCCCGGCTCCGTGGCATTCATCAAGTAACTGCCTGGCCCATGGCTCCTTTTCCCAGAGTTCGTCGCGCTCGGTCTGCAGGTAGGACAGGTCCTCCCCGGCTCGTACGTCCGCCGCGGCGACGGAGGACATGTCGGCAATAACCATGTCCTTGCGGTCAAAGCCGGCGTTACGCAGGCTGTCGACCAGAAAGCCGACCTGCTCCGCCCGCGGCATGATAGCGATCAGCCGCATCTGCTTCACCTCCGGTTTTTATTCTGTACCTCTTGGGACTGCGTAACACGCTGATTATGACCGCGAGGCAACGATTGGTTCCCTGGCAAGTGCAAGATCGTCGACAAGCAAGTGGAAAAATGTCGGGGTTTTCTTCCAGCGCATATGATGATACAATAACCATATCGTTTTAGTGGGGACGTCCCTGGTGGGGCGTCTTTCCTTTCTAAAATGAATGGCCGTTATATCCAGCAATTCTCCGTCAGGCCATCCCGTCAGCTTTCGGACGTTTCAGGTCAGCCCTAACGCTGTTGCCTTATGAAAGAGGTTCAACATGGATACGGAACAGAAGCTTGATCTCAAGGACGTTGTGCTCATCGGTCGCACCTTCGACGAGTATTACAGGATGTTCGCCCTCGATGACTTAAACCCCCAAACGCAAAGGATTCTGGACGTTGCCTCGGGGGTCAGTTCATTTTGTCCGGAAGCCAACTCCAGAGGCTTTAACGTAATAGCATCCGACAGGATCTATCGCTTTTCGCCGTACGAAATAGAAGAAAAGTGCAGGAAAGATTTGGAGACTGTCTTGACAAAGCTTGCGGAAGTCATGGATTTGTATAATTGGGACTTCTTCAAAACGGTAGATGATTTAAGGGCGGCCCGTGAAAAGGCCTACAAACTCTTTGTGGATGACTTCAAACTGCAGGGGAATAAGAGGTATGTCTTCACTGAGTACCCACACAGCAGCTTCAAGGACAACCAGTTTGACGTTTCCTTGGTATCCCACTTCCTGTTCTTGTACGATGAACATTTGGATTATGGGTTTCACAAGAATACCATTCTTGAACTCATTAGGGTTAGCTCGGAGGAAGTATGCATCTTCCCCCTCGTTAATCTGAGAGGGAAAAGTCGGTATTTGTTAAGAAATTGCTTAAAGATCCCGACTTTCGTACATTTCGGATGGCAATAAGAAAAGTAGATTACGAATTTGTCAAAAACGGGAATGAGATGTTGGTAATCGAAAGTAAGACCTAACAGGCAAAACCAAACCGGTTTAAGGGAGTCGATGACCGTATTGCATTATTTGGAGGAATCGAAATTGACCGAAAAGCTCAATACTCAAATCGACAAGGCCGCGCTTCTGCGGACATTTGAAAAGGACTACTTTGCAAAGTCGGTTGGCCTGGAGATTGTAGAGATAGGCCAGGGTTTCGCCAGAGTAAGAGTACGAGTTAACCAACAACACTTAAATGCCCTGGGCAAGACCCATGGGGCAGCCCTCTTTGCCGCCGCGGACTTCGCCCTGGCCGTGGCCAGCAATTCCTATGGTGAAGCGGCAGTTGCGACCAATGTTACCATCTCTTACATTAAGGCCTCAACAGAGGGAAGTGTATTGGAAGCTGTTGCAACGGAAGAAAGCCGCACCCGCAGAACAGGGCTCTACCGTATTGAAATCAGAGATGAACTGGGACAAAAGCTGGCCCTTGCGCATGGTTCTGTTTACCTGTTGGGACAAAGCATTCTCTAGAAACCGTTGCTGGATGCAGATGGTGACATAGATAACGGGCCGGAAGGAGGCCCTAACTCGGGGCAGGTCCGAACCCTCGGGGCTGGGCTTCCTGATTTGCGGACGGGCGGCTGTGGCGGCCGAAAGCCTTTGAATGCTCTTGGCGTCTTCGAACGCCGGCTGCCTTAGGGTCTTAAGCGTCTTTTTTTAAGCGAAAGGCGTTATTGCGGTAGTCAAAGCTGAGTATGAACTTCTGCACAACTCGGCTGTTGGTTTTCCGGCAGCGGATCCTCGCTCCGGGTCATAGATCACTTGCATGATCCGCAGCCCTTCGAACCTTTGTTTGGCTGGGGTTTTCCCCCTGGCGTACCAGGCTCCGGGGAGCAGTCGGTTGAGGGTTTCTACCAGATCCGCTCCCGGCTGGACTTTCCTGACCAAATCCCGCATCGACATCACCAGCCTTCATCAGGTCTCATCCCCATTATAGCCCGCAGGAACGACGACAGGCTGTCAGTCCTTGACGAAGAAAACTCCGAATTGTGGGCGGAACACGTGTATGAAGCTGTCAAAAAAGTCTTCCCCTCCATCAGCTTCAATACCGTCTACAAGACAGTCCAGGCCTTTGAGGAGGCAGGGATCATCCAGCGGTTCAATATCGGGGCAAACGTTTACCGGTACGACGCCAACGTCGATCCTCATCCTCACTTCATTTGCCTTTCGTGCGGCAGGGTTGACGACATGGACGAGTACCGTGAAGACCTTGGAGAATTCATCAGTAAGGCTGTTACATCTTCGCCTTACACTATTCAGTCTGTGAACCTGCATTTCTTCGGTTTTTGTCCGCAATGCGGGAAAACAAAGAAAAACACGGATGAAATCCTACGCCTGATCGATGCCCTCGAGACCGCTGATGAGTACAAGGTCGCCACTCCGGCCAACTGGCGCCCTGGCGACGAGGTGATCGTACCTCCGCCGGTCACCCAGGAGATGGCCGAGGAGCGCCTCGAAGAAGGTCTTAACTGGAAAGACTGGTATTTCTGCAAAAAGAAACTCTAAGGGGGCCCCGGTATGGCATGTGTCAATCCCGATGGAGCGGTGACCCGTCCGGGAAAGCTTATCCTCCAGGCACTGGTTGAAGGGGCCGCAACGCCTGAAGAAGCGGCCGAAGTCTCCAACATACCTGTTTACAGGGTCCGGAGCGGCCTAAGAGAAATGGCCCAGGCCGGCTATATACAGGAGGAAAACGGCCGCTACACTATCACCGATCTCGGCCGTGCCAGGTTGCGCTAGCACCCAATTGTTCCGGCTTGACTCGTACAAATGAGAAGTATCGACTTTCCTATGGGTAACCCCTATATTTTAGGCTAGTACGGTACGATATAAGGACTAAGAGCCAGACTCCTGATGTGTTGGCCAGGAAGGCCGTCCGTTACCGGGCGGCCTTCCTGGTTTCGTGGCACGACGGGGTGAAGCGGCTATTTCCCGTGGGTGGCCCGGATAATATCCTGCCTGCTAACGATTCCGATAAGCTTGTTGTCCTCGTCCACGACCGGAACCCGGTTGATATTCCTTTCAACCATGATGGTGGCAATGTCTTCGACGGAAGCGTCCGGTCCCACCGTATGCAGCTTGGTGGACATGAGCTCGCCGACCTTTCGTGCTATCGCCCGCTTGAGTTCATCGATGAAGTGCTGCGGCTTCTCCAGGTAGATCACGCCGCCCAGGATGACGGTGTAGAGCGGGGCCCTTATCTTCTTTTCCTGAAATACCAGGTCGCCCTCCGTGATAATGCCCACGAGCTGTCCTTCCTCATCCACGACGGGCAGCCCGCTGATGTGGTGCTCCAGCAGCAAACGGGCCACTTTTTCCACCTCGTCGTCAGGGTTGACGGTAATGACCGCGGTCGTCATTATATCTCCAGCCTTGAGTTCTTTTGCCATTCTCCCCACCCTTTCTTTATCTGCAGCGTATATAGGGGTTCTTGTCTAAAAGCCGGTTCCTTACCTTTTTCATATCATCTGTGAGGGGACAAGTCTATAGATTTAAGTTTCTATCTTTCTTGAGGGCCACGCCGTTGGTGCCCCGCCGGTAAAACCACATGATATAGTTACATTTGGCACAAATGTAGTTGTCGGCGTTCTTGTTCATCCAGTCGAACCCAAGGAAGGTCATGGCCGGGGTGTTCATCAACGTCTTCCGGTGCCAGAAAGCGTCGTAGCCGCAGGCCGGGCAGGCGAGCTTCCGCCCGTCGATCTCCAGCTCGCCGGGGTCATCCAGGAAAATGGCCTCCTCGTCGATTTTCTCCCGTGTCAGGGCCCACAGGACGATGAAGCCGAGCCCGCCGATCAAGACTAGGACGGCGATGATTATTAAAGCAGTCACGTTTTCACCTCCGGTTTCACTGTTGAGATTAGGCGGATGAGGCTTTTCCGGACGGAGATGCGGTGCCTTCCCTCGGGCATTTCTTAAGAGCGTGGCGCTTAGACTTAGAATACACTTTAACTGAGCCGGACGATAGCATAAAAAATTCTCCTAAAAAACTTATAAAAAGGTATTGACAGCGGGTCAAGGGCATGCGAGAATGTGATCACAAGCACAAGATCGGGCCAAAAGGGTAAGCCAAGAAACCAGCAGGGTAATTGGTTAGTCCAGAGGCAAAAAGGTAACCTGAAGGTTCTTCAAAAAGAGGTAACCGAAGAAGGAGCCTCCAAGGACCCGAAAGGCCAGGGGTTTTTCAGTTCTGCCATGTACAGAAAATAGTTGGTTCAATTTTCTGACAAAGGCATTGACAAATATTGTGATATGGGGGTAACATGTGAGTAGGAGCACAAGATCGGTAAGTTAGGGACCGGGATTACCCCAGGAGGGTAAACCTGGTAGCCAGAAGGGAGGAACCCAATGGCGGCCGGTCTTGGTGCAGCAACAGGCAGGCCGGTGCAGGAATAAGGTAAGTCAGCCGAAATGACAGTAGCCGGTGCCCTGGGTAGCGCGGGGGCGTGGGCGAGAGGCAATAAACCGTGGGAAACCACGGGGGAACAGATGTAAGGCCCGACCCCTAACCGACAAGTGGTTGAGACCCCGGCACTGCAAAATCAGGATGATTCTTGCTAAGGTCTGCCTGAGCCGACAATCAAATCCCTTGCGCGTGTCCGCAAGGGATTTTCTTATTTATACTGCTTATACTGCCAACGGCTTGAAGGCATTCCGTTCCGGCTGCGCCGACGTTATTCAAACGGTAGAAGAGAGGGGAAGAAAAACGAAAAATCCCCTCCTGTAACGGAGAAGACTTTGCATAGACGATTTGTGACGCGGGGGCCTCAACCAGGTACCTAGCCGTCTGTCAGGGCGGTTTTAAAAAACCGGCTGGCGTAGCGGGCGGAGACAGACTACTTATACCCTTGTGAGGGAACAAGGATTCGGCACCGTGGGGGCCTCGGACTCCCTCTCGAAAATAAGTAATTTGACACCGGAGCGAAAATTCCTGCATGACGGCATGGACCCTCTCCAAAAAGTTGACAAGCTCCCAAGAGTGCCTACGACACTGCTCTGGGCTATCAGCTGCCGGTGTATTGAGCGTGGACCTTTTCGAATAGCTGACGGCAAACGGCCGACAGCAATGAATTTCGGTCGTCCTTCCCACCGCTCGATCTGTTGGATTAAGCATACGGCTTGCGACCTAAATAGTTAGGAATTCCTGTACAGGAATTCCTTCGAGTCCGACTGCCGACTGCCAACATCAAGTCCGTTAGGACCTATACTGGGCATTCACGGCGTACCACCAGATAACGGCCCCCAGGACGGCCCCGAAAACGACGATAGCGGCCAGCCACCAGAATACCGACGACAAGCAGGACACCCCCAACTTAATAAAGCAATGAGTTTTGGGCACTGGGCGGTGAGCATTGAGGTCCTTTACTTTCAGCTATAGTCTACGCCAGGGGCGGTATCGCATACTCCGCTTATCAGCGCCGAGCACTGAGCATTGTGTACTGGAATGAGTAGAGAAGGGGATTCAGCTTTGCCGAATCCCCTCAAGCTTCCAACACCCAATGCTCAGCGCTCAAATATAGATCAGCGTATGCCCGTCGACCTCGGGATTCCCCACCACGTCGAGCGGAATCCTGTCGAGCCAGTCTTCCCCGTATTCCGCTTCTATTTGCCTAACGCGGGCCAGACCGTCCTCGGTGATGGCCCGCTGGTCCTCGCTGATGGAGCGCATGCTGGGCCTGGCACCGGTAAAATAGCCGGCCGCCCCCTTGGGGTTTTTCCCGTATTTCCGGCAAAACCAACTGAGTTCGAGCGGGGTGACCACGCCTCCGGCGCGCTGTACGTCGGCGAGGGGCGCCACGTAACGGATGGTCGAGACCAGGATCTCCTTGCCGCCTTCGGCATAGAGATTGTTGATCTTGACCCTGATGGCCTTCATTTCCTGTTCCAGGACCGAGAGCCGGTCGACCAGTTCTTTCAGTAAGTCGAGAGGGACCTGGACTTTCATCGCCTGCCTCCCCGAACTCCGTTCTAAAACCTGCAGCGAGGGGTCTTGGCCTCGTCCTGCGGCTTACTTCCTGGCACGCCTCCCGGATTTCTTCCCCGAATTGCCGGCTTTCTTCTTTTCGATCACGGGCGGTTTCTTGGGGTCCCACTCAAGGTGGCAGCTATCGCACTCCAGAAGCGGGTTCTTCATGTAGGTGCCCAGGGCGAAGAGTCCCCAGAAGGGCGCAAAAAACCACAGCGGCAGCCCCGTCGCAAACCCCGCCACAACCAGTACGGCGATGCCGCCGAAGAGCCAGCCGATGAACTTGCCGTACTGGCCCACTCTTACCACCTTGCTCGAACCGCATCTCGGGCAGTTTATGTCCACGATAGCGCCTCCCTCGTACAAGCTTATACTATTATACAATAGGAGGCATCGGGGGTTAACAGCAATAGGACTGTTGAAAACTACGACAAAGCTGGAGGAAATTTTTGCAGGCAACCTGCATAGACTATAAGATCCCTGCGTGCTGCGCTGCCCCTGCGGCTGGGAAGTCGCCGTCGTCAGCGGTCCCGACGGGGACCTGAAATACGTCCGTTCCAAATGAATTGCTCTTGACAGTTGAGGCAGGCACTGGTACGATAACTCCATATTAAACCGACAAAGACCGTGAAGGAGAAAAGTAGGCCCGTCCCAGCTCCACAGGGAGGATGCGCCGTCGACTGGAAGCGCGTCCGGGTATGGTGGGTTGAAGTTCTCTCCGGAGTCGCCCAGTTGAAAAATGGGGGCAGCGATCATTTATGATCGCATCGAGTCCGACATCTGATGTCTGACCTCCGACCTCCGTATTGAGTAGGCTGTGCCGGGATTCTCCCGCCGTTACCAGGGAGCGGGTATCGGATATTCTCCCGTACCTAGAGCGGATCTGCGATCAATTAGGGTGGTACCGCGGAGGCTGATCGTCCTTCGTCCCTTAGGGATGAAGGACGTTTTGTTTATGGGGGATTTCCCGTACCCGACAGAGGGGACCTTTATGGTCAATTTGGGTGGTACCGCGAGAGCCCGGCGCTTTCGTCCCAAAGGGGGAAGACGCCGGGCATTATTATTTTTCAGGAGGGGTTCTGATGGTAAGAACGACGAAAAGCGCTTTGCCGGTGATGTCCGGGTTTGAAGGGGGTCACGGGCGATTCGGCTTTCCGTTCCCCCCTGACGCGGGGGGCGATGCCAACGGGACGCCTCACACGCCCACCGGCAACGAGGCGGTCAAGGTCCCGCCTTACCGTTTGGCCTGGCGCAGGAACGGCGGCCAGACAACCGTCCGGGTCGGCAGTGCCGTCATCGGCGGAAAGAAACTGGCCGTGATCGCCGGCCCGTGCGCCATCGAGGGCAGGGAACAGCTCCTGGAAGCGGCTCGCGCCGCGGCCGCTGCGGGGGCAACCGTCCTGCGCGGCGGGGCTTTCAAGCCGCGCACGTCCCCTTACAGCTTCCAGGGTCTTGAGCTGGAAGGCCTAAAGATCATGCGCGAGGTTTCAAGGGAGACGGGTTTGGCGACCGTCACCGAGGTGGTTGACGAGCGCAGCCTGGAGTTGGCCGTCGAATACGTGGATATGCTGCAGATAGGCGCCCGCAACATGCAGAATTACCATCTCCTGCGGGCCGTCGCCGGCGCGCACAAGCCGGTTCTGCTCAAGCGCGGCCTGGCGGCGACGGTCGAGGAGTGGCTTTTGGCCGCCGAGTACCTGCTGGCTTCGGGCAACGGCCAGGTGGTCCTCTGCGAGCGGGGCATCAGGACCTTTGAGCCGTCGACCCGCAACACGCTGGACCTCAGCGCTGTGGCCCTGGCGAAACGCCTGACGCACCTGCCGGTGATCGTTGATCCCAGCCACGCTACGGGAGACCCGGATCTAGTGGTCCCGATGTCCAAGGCGGCGGTCGCCGCCGGGGCGGACGGGTTGATCATCGAGATGCACCCGTGTCCCGCCAAGGCGCTGTGCGACGGAAAGCAGTCGCTGACCCCCGAGGTATTTGCCTTCCTGATGAATGAATTAAGGTCCCTTTCCCCCATCATCGGCAGGGATATGTAGAAAAGGAGGAAGGGAAGTTTGAAGATCGGTTATCTGGGTCCCAGGGGCACTTTTTCGGCTGAAGCCGCCGCCATGCGTCAAAACGGCGGTGCCGCCCTTATACCGTGTCACTCTTTGCGGGAGATCGTTGACGGGGTGAAGGAAGGCGTGCTGGATGAGGGCATCCTTCCGGCCGAAAACGCCGCCGAGGGTTCCCTGGACGAAACGATGGATATCCTGGTGCGCGAACACGAGCACATTAAGATCGGCGGGGAGCTGATCCTGCCGGTGCAGCACCGCCTCCTGGCCCGCCCCGGAACGGCGGCGGACGACGTGCGCGTCGTTCTTTCCCACCCTCAGGCCCTGGCGCAGTGCCGTGAATTCGTAGCCTCGAGGCTGAAAAGCGCCCGGCTGTGCCCGGCGGCCAGCACGGCCGAGGCGGCCCGCCTGGTTGCCGCGACGGATGAGCCCTGGGCCTGTCTGGGTACGGTCGAGGCAGCCGCGTTGTACGGGCTTGCGGTCCTGGACGACAACGCCTGCGACATACGCGACAATGAGACCCGTTTTCTTGTTATCACCCGCGACGCCCTTCCGCCGAGCGGTAACGACAAGACCTCGCTCCTCGTGGAGATCACCGACCGGCCCGGCGCGCTCTATGCCCTGCTGGGGAACTTCGCCCGCCGGGGACTGAACCTGACGCGCATCGAGTCACGGCCGGCCAGGACCCGCTTGGGTAAATACCTGTTTTTTATCGACGTCGAGGGACACGCCGGAGCGCCGCCCTTGGACGACGTCCTGAATGAATTAAGGCAGGATTGCCGCAGCCTGGCGATCCTGGGCAGTTACCCCGCCGCACGGCCGAACGCCGGTGCGGGCGCCGGGACCGGGGAGTCTGTCGAAGACATCCGCAGGGAGATCGACGCGGTCGACAGCCAGATTCTCGATCTGCTGGCCAGGCGGGCCGGTCTTGTCCGACGGATCGGCAGCTTGAAGAAGGGACCGCTGCGCGACCCGGTCCGTGAACGGGCCATCATTACCCGGTTAAAAGAGCTGGCCGGACGGCGGGGGTATAACCCCGAGACGGTCGAGCGCATTTACCGCCTGCTGCTCGCTGATTCGGTCGCCGTCCAGGAAGCCCAGCGCAGGTTGCAGGAGTTGTAGCGCCCTGGCCGGTTTCTAAAGCGCACACCGTTTATGCGTGCCGAAAGACGCCGGGTTACAGCCCCGGCAAAAGTGAAGGCCGGCCCCCCGGGGGGCCGGCTTACGGGAGAGGTGCGTTGTGCTACGCCATATTCAGTTTGGTAGCCATAATATGCCTGCCGTCCCAAAGTGTGACTGTTCTTAGAACCTTTCTTTCTTCCTGGATTTCATACCTAACGCCTAATACCTAACACCGGCCGGCACGTCAGCGCCGGTCTTTAAGGGTGGGCCTGGCCAGGCGGACAATGTAGAAGTAAGCGAGGACGAAACCGGCGACGATTGCGATTGCGGCAAGAATCTGTAGGAGCGACACTAATTTTCTCCTCCGTATTCCCCAGTTTGAACTTTTGAGACCTGACCCCAAGTTATGGTGCCGGCGGCACCGTTATTTCGCCGCTGTTACCTGAGGGAGCGGGCTGCGGCGCGGGCTGGGAAGCGGGCTGCGGCTGCGGCGGAACTAGAAAGGGCGCGATCCTGGGGTCACGGGCCATAGCCCGTAAAGTGTCGCGGACCCGGGGATCGGCCATCGTGTTCAGTACGCCCCGGCGGGCCCGTGGGTCGCCGAAAACTTCGGCCATGGCGTTCTGCATCTGGGGGTCGTCCATCATTTTGATCATGGCTTCGGTCCCGTCGGGACGGGCCAGAGCCCCGATCATGGCGTCGCGCATCTCCGGGGAGCGCATCCATACGGCCAGCGCCCGCTGCATCTCCGGGGCGGACATGATTTTCACCATCGGTTGCCGCGCGCTCGGCGAACTGAGAATGGCAACCATGGCGTCGCGGTTGCCCGAATCCGTGATGAAATCGCGGACGTCTGTGGCGGTTACCGCCGGGGCCGCGGGTCTCCTGGCGGCGTCCATGTTGAAGGCGGGCGCGCTGAAAAGCCCGACGACGAAAGCCAGGGCCGCCGCTCCTACCAGCAAGGCCCAAAACCAGGGGTCGGGGCGTCCGAATCTTCTCCCGTTGCGGTCTGCATGGCGACGGTTCTCGTGGTCAGCCATGACTGGCACCTCCTGCTGGATTTTGCCTTTAGTATTCCGTCGAGATGCTTATGTATATCCATAAAGGCAGGCTCCGCCCGCCGCGCTCAATGCCAACGTTCAGCGCCCTTGTTACACGTCCCGTTCCTGGAAGACGACGAAGGCGCCGGCCAGGGTGACGGCGCCGATGACGAATAGGACGACCAGGTCGCGCGTAAAATGATCCGCCTTGAGGAGAACGCCTGCGGGGTCGTAGTACTGGAAGATGGAGAACGTTTTGAGGAAGGAGGCCCTGTCCCAGAGGTCGCCGATGAACTTCATGAAGAAGAAGACGGCGGTCAGGCTTCCCGCCAAGGCATTGCTGCGTCCGGTCTCGCTGGTCAGGGACGAAAACAGGAAGGAGTACCCGGCGACGGCAAAAAAGAGGGCGAAAAGGTTCACGGAAATAAGCGTCAGGCTTTGCAGGTCGGGGGCCGGTGTCAGGAAACCCATCCGTACGCCGATGGCCGTGCCGCTCCAGACGGCGGTGGAAAGGATCGCCAGGCCGAGAAGGGCGAAGAGCACGTGCGAACCGAGCACCTGGAAGCGGGTCACGGGCCGGCTCAGGATGAGGTCGACCGTCCGCCGGTCGATCTCCCCCGCCGCGGCCTGCGTGGCCGAAGAGATGACGAAGGCGCTGAAGAGCACCAAAACCAGCGGGTGGTTGTAGCCCACGGCCAGGAACCCGGGAACGCTGGTCAGGGCCAGCTCCCGTCCCCCCATGAGGCTGCGGATGCTTTCCGGGAGCGCCTGCATGAAATCGACGCCCACCTGGCGCAGGGAAGGATATACCGCTGCGATCAGGTACATGAAGCCGGCCATGGCCAGGGTATAGACCACCAGGGTCGTTTTCCTCCGCCACGCGATGACCGCCATCAGGGTTGTACTCACTTGACCTTGTTGTCTCCTTTACGGTAAAACTCCATGAACACGTCTTCAAGAGAAGCGCGCTGAACGACCAGGTCCCTGATGGTCAGGCCGGCGAGACGCCTCAACAGGGGGTCGAGGACGCCGCGGACCTTGAGTTCCACCCGGCGCTGGTCCAACTGCCTGACTTCGACATCGGGCAGGCGGAAAAGCTCCGCCGGGGCAGGCTGGTCGAGCGTGGCTTCGACGATATGCAGGCGCTTCTCCCGCAGCGTTTCTATGCTTTCGTCGGCCACAAGGCGTCCCTGGCGGACGATGCCCACCCTCTCACAGACCTTTTCGACCTCCGACAGGTTATGGGACGACATAAAGATCGTCTTTCCCTCGTGCTTCGCCTCGCGGATCAAATCGTAAAAGGCCCTTTGCATGAGCGGGTCCAAACCCTCGGTGGGCTCGTCGAGGATCAGCAGTTCAGGGTCGTGCTGCAAGGCCTGGATGATGCCCAGTTTCTGTTTCATCCCCCGGGAATACTTACGGACGGGAAGCCACAGCGCGCTCCTGGAAAGCTCCAGCCTTTCGGCGATTTGCCGCCGCCGGCGGGCAAAGTCGCGCCCGTAAAAGCGCCCCAGGAAGCGCAGGGTTTCCTCCCCGCTCATGTCTTCATAGAAGCGGAGTTCCCCGGGCAGGTAACCGATGCGTCGCCGGAGCTCTTTGCCGTTTTGCCCGACCGGGTGCTCGAAAAGGTAGGCCTGGCCGCCGGTCGGCCTGATAAGTCCCAGAAGGGAGCGGATCGTGGTCGTTTTGCCGGAACCGTTGGCTCCCAGGAAACCGTAGATCGAGGCGTCGCTGACCGCGAGGTTGATGTCGGTGATGGCCGTGACCGGGCCGTAACGCTTGGTAAGATTTTCGGTGCGGATGACCGGCAATCGGATACCTCCCTCTGACGCTAGCCATATTCTTTCCCCCAGGAAGGCCCTGTAAAACAGAATCTGGCGCAGCCGTATTTTTAACGACCGTCCAAAGTAAGATCTAACATTAAGGTTTAACGCTCGGCCTCTTGCTGCCGATCTATTTCCAGGGGGTGGAGGAAATGGGGCGAATGAGGGGAAGCCCCGTCCGGCGCCTGGGAGCGGCTGCCGCCGTCCTGATCGTGCTGCTCTTGCTCTTTCCGACAAGGGAGGCCTCCCGGCCGGTCCGGGAAACGCTGTTCAGTTCGAGACAGGCACCCCTGTCTGTTTTTGACTGCCTCGGGAAGGGCCTTCCCCAGCGGGACGTACGCCCTTTGTGGTTGGGAGTGGGCTCGGCCGCCCAACCCGGGGGGGGAGAAGCTACACCCGGCCGCCGTTGTAAACGGGTGCGCCTTTCTGTTGGCAGCCGGGCAGGGGAAGAACGCCGAAACGACCTTTCTTATCGACGCCGACCACGGCGCGGGACTGGCCGGGGTCCATCCCCCCGCCGGGGTCTTTCGCCTGCCGGACGGCCCGCCGGTGCCCCTGGATTACCTTCGCCGGTGGGCCAGCAGCAGGCTTCCGGGAGCGGTCCTTCTTTTCGGCGCCGTCGAACTCGATGGGGTCAAAGGGAAAGAAAGGGGGCTGTTGTGCGCCTTTTTCGCCGGCGACAAACAGGGGTTGGACGGCTGGCCTTTCTGGACTGCGGGAACGGTGGGCAGGGCGGTCTGGCTCGAGGCGCCGGCCGACCCCGCCGCCGGTCTCTCCATCAGCGAAATGATGAAGGCGGTGCAGGGCCGCAAGCCCCTGATGATGGAGTTGCACCCCGAGACCCGCCTTCGCGCCGCACACGTCTATACCTGGACGAGCCCGGTTCTCCAACCATATACGTCCAAGATGGCATTCCCGCTTGCGGACCTCGCCCGGCTCGACCCCAGTATCGTTCTGGACATCCGCTACGCGACAACGAATAATTTCACCGGGCGGAAGATCTACCCGGAGGCACGCGCCTACCTGGCCAGGGACGTGGCTGAGCGGCTGGTGCTGGTAAATAAAGCCCTGCGCCGAAAGGGGTTCCGGCTGAAGGTCTATGACGCCTACCGGCCGGTGTCGGCCCACTGGCGTTTGTGGGAGGCGGCCAGGGACAAAAGCTTCCTGGCTGACCCGGGTATCGGTTCAAAGCACAGCAGGGCGGCGGCGGTGGATTGTACCCTCGTTACCCTTAACGGCGGCGAGGTGGAGATGCCCACCGCATTCGACGATTTCAGCTTCAACGCCTGCCGCAGCAGTCCAACGACGCCAAAAGCCCGGAGAAACCTGGACGTCCTGACGCGGGCGATGACCGAACAGGGCTTTCTTCCTCTCGAAAAGGAATGGTGGCATTTTGACGCCGCGGATTGGGCGAGGTATCCCTTGCTCGACATCCCGCTGGGATAGAGCCTGTTTTGTGCCTCACTTGACTCCGCCGGCTCGAAGAGAGATACTGGGACAGGGAGAGGGTGAAACTGCGGAATGGAGCTGTTACTGGGTTACCTGTTCATTTTCCTGGCCCGCGTCACCGATGTGTCCCTGGACGTGATCCGCGTCCTGCTGCTGACCAGGGGACGGAGGCTTCTGGCTACGTTGGTCGGTTTTCTCGAGGTCAGCATTTTCATCGTGATGCTCAACTTTGTGCTGCAAAACGGCCTGACCGACCCCGGCAAGATCATCGCCTACGCGGCCGGCTTCGCCACCGGCAACTTCCTGGGCAGCCTGATCGAGGAGAGAATGGCCATGGGGTTTCTCTCCATGCAGATCTTCCCTCCCATGCGCTGCGCCTGTGAACTGGTCGATGCCTTGCGCAACGCCGGGTTCGGGGTGACCACCGTAACGGGCGAGGGCAGCCGGGGACCGCGCCCCGTACTCTTTGTCTTCCTTAAGCGCAAAGACCTCCAGCGGGCCCTGAAGATCCTTGACGATACAGGTGTCGATATCTTTTATAACGTTATGGACGCCCGCGGTTTTCACGGGGGCATCTTCCCTTCGAATCCTGGAAGAATCTCCGTACGCAGGTAATATTGGGTGTAGGTTATAGGGTGGGCGGGGGACTCTCTTCTGCGATGGGCAAAGAAAAGCTGAACACCGAGCCCTTGCCGGGAACACTGTCAACCCAGACCTCTCCGCCGTGGACCTCCACGATTTGCTTGGCGATCGCCAATCCCAGTCCCGTGCCTCCTTCGTCCCGGCTGCGGGACTTTTCCACACGGTGGAACCGGTCCCATATGTAAGGCAGGTCCGCCTCCGGAATGCCCGGCCCCTCATCGCTTACGCTGACCACGACCCGGCGCCCTTCAGGCCGGACCGCTATTTCTATTTTCCCGCGCTCCGGCGAGTAACGCACGGCGTTGCTCACCAGGTTGGTCACGACCTGTTCGATGCGGTCCTCATTCCCCAGAGCCGGCGGGGCGTCCGCGGGCACGTCCGTCACAAAGGAAATGTTCTTCGGACCGGCGCTGTTGTCCATTTTAAAGACCACCCGGGAGATTAGGTTGGACAGGTCGATGGCATGAAGCTCCCAGCCCCGTTTTCCGGATTCGATGATGGAGAGATCCAGGAGATCCTGGATCAATCGCTTCAAGCGCAGGGTCTCGGTATGGGCCATTTCGAGGTACCGGTCCTGCTCGGGCCCGGCCACGACGCCCTCGCGCACCGCTTCGACAGCCCCCTGGATGCTTGTCAGCGGCGTCCGCAGCTCGTGCGAGACGTTGGCGACGAAGTCGCGCCGCATTTGTTCCAGGCGCAGGAATTCGGTGATGTCTTGGAGGACCGCAACCGCCCCGGCCAGGGCGCCGCCCTGAGCGAGGATCGGGGAGGCGCTGGCGGCGTACACCTTTTGCCCGTCGGTACTGGTAACCTCGCGGCGCAGGTTCGTTCTGGTTTCCAGGACATCCCGGAAGACGCCGTCGAGTCCCGGAAAGGCGTCGATGACGGTGGAGCCTTCGGCGTTTTGGAGCCGGGCCTGTTCTTCGGCGCGGGCGTTGACCATCATTACGGCCCCCCCGGCATCCACGGCAATGACCGCCTCGGTCATGTTGGTGAGTATCTGGGCTATTTTTTCTTTTTCTTCGGCGAGGGCATTGACGTTCCGGTCGAGATTGGCCGCCAGGTCGTTAATGTTAGCCGCCAGCCGGACAATTTCTTCAGGACCTTTTACCGACACCCGCTGGCTGAAATCGCCGGCGGCCATGGCCAGGGAAGCGCGGCTCATCTCTTTCAGCGGGCGCGACAGGGAGCGCGATAGAAAAAGCCCCAGGAAGACGGCCAGGCACACGGCGACAAGCGCGGCCTGGAACGATACCTTGCGTACCGCGGAGGTAACGGGGGCCAGGTCGGCGACGGGCGTATAGAGAACAACCGCACCGACCGTTTCCGACCCGTGCACGACGGGGACGGCGACCGAGAGCACGGTCTGGTTGAGGCGGGGATTGAAGCCGCAACTGGTCGCCACTTCGGCGTTTAATACCCTTTCAAGTTCAGGGAAAAGCCTTTCCGACCGGTGACCGAAACCCCCGTACATCCGCCCGCCGCCGGCTCCCGGGCTGAGTTGCAGGATCAACCCCTGGCGGTCGAGGATGACGACCTGCGCGTCCACCATCGTCGCCAGGCTGGCGAAGGGGAGCAGGACCTCGGAGCGGCTGCTCAAAAAAGGCTCGGCCAGCCGGGCGATTTCCTCGCCCTTCCTTATTAAATCCTTCTCCTTGACGGAGAGATAATAGTTGTTGAACAGGTAGGCCGTGGTCAGATGAACGGCCAGCAGGGTAGCCAGGATGACGGCCAGGTACGTGAGGAGCAGCCTTTGCAGCAGAGTGCGCCCCATTATTCCGTCACCTCGAATTTATAGCCCAGTCCCCAGACCGTTCTTATATAGTTGGTGCCCTGCGGGTTTCTGAGCTTTTCCCTGATACGCTTGATATGGGTGTCCACGGTCCGCGGGTCGCCGAAATAGTCGTATCCCCAGACGCCGGCGAGAAGCTGGTCGCGGGTATAGAGCCGGCCCGGTTTGCCGGCGAGAAAGCGCAATAGTTCAAACTCCTTCGGGGAGAGGCTCACTTCGCTGCCGTAAACGGTAACGCGGTGGGTGGCGTCGTCGATCTCGAGGCCGGGGAACGTGAGGGTGCGCGATTCTTCTCTAATTCCTGCGCGGCGCAGCACGGCTTTGATCCTGGCCACAAGTTCACGCGGGCTGAACGGCTTGGCGACGTAGTCGTCGGCGCCCAGCTCAAGGCCCAGCACCCTGTCGTACTCCTCGCCCTTGGCCGAAAGCATGATCACCGGAACGGTGTTTCCCTGTTCCCTTATGGAGCGCAGTACCGCCCAGCCGTCGAGCTTGGGGAGCATAATGTCGAGGACGACCAGGGCCGGGTTGAGCAGCTCCACTTTTTCCAGGGCTTCCTCGCCGTCAAAAGCGCCGCTCATGTGATAACCCTCTTTTTCCAGGTAGACCCGGACGAGTTCGTGAATGGGCTTTTCATCGTCGACCAGGAGAATGCTGTCCCGCGCCAATGGAGATTCACCTCATTATTAAGTCAACATTAAGTTAACAAGTCAACCGAGGAATATCAGCAGCCTGTCCGCTGCCTCCAGTATAGAACAAGCCATGGGTTGAAACAAATCACAAAGCGCTAAGCACGGGAGACTTGGAAGGATTCGGCGTCACCGAATCCTTCCATTGGTAATCCCCTAGCTTAATGCTTACTGCTGAACGCTTGGCGCGAAGCGCCATTGTCCCCGGTTCATCTGCTGTCCCCGCAGGGAATCCCATTTGACCTGCTGGTCGGGGGTCAAGATGCCGCGCATTTCGGCGCGGTGTTTGAAAGCGTTGTCCCGGATTTCCGAACGCAGTTTGAAAATTTGGTTCTGTAGCGCCCGGACCTTGTTCACGTCGGGATTGCGCTCGAAACTCAGCTGGCGCAGCTGGAACATCAGCTCCTGGAGCTGGTTGCGCTTCACGCTCTGGATTTTAAAGTGATCCTCGTTCAGCTGGCGCATCTTCTCGGCCTGCTGGTCAGTAAGGCCCAGCGCCTCCACGAGGTTGATCCACCTGTCTTGACCCAGTAAAGGCGCATCCGCCGCCCAGGCCGCGCCCCCCGCCGAAAGGAGCAGCAGGCAGGCCAGGATGGCGACAACAAGCTTTTTCGCCATGCTCACACCTCCTTTCCCGTTTATTCAATCTGTTACTGCCAGCGTACATAGTATTTGTGACCAAACCGTGATCAAACCGTCACAATAAAGGGAAAATTAGGGCATTAGCATTGAGATTTATAGATGGTTGCTATTTTATAGAAAACGCCTGCGGGAATGGGTTATGATAGGATTAGCCTGTTGGCGGATTCAGGAAAGTACGTAGACATCAATCGCGTTGCTGGAGGGTTGCCGGAGTGGATCTTTTTCGCGCGTTGACCGTCGAAGCCGCGCTGGCCGAGCTGCGAAGGCATTTTCAGGCTCTTTTGGAGACAGAGAAAGTCGATCTTCGCCAGGCGCTGGGCAGGGTGCTGGCCCGGGACTGTTTTGCTCCCGAGGACGTGCCGGGTTTCGACCGGAGCACGATGGACGGGTTTGCCGTACGGGCCAGGGATACCTTCGGCGCGTCCGAGGGTCTCCCCGCTTACCTGGAAGTGACGGGGGATGTCCTGATGGGGGAGGCCCCCAGCAGGGAAATCGGGGCCGCCGAGGCCTTTCGCGTTCCCACCGGGGGCATGCTGCCCGCCGGGGCCGATGCGGTGGTCATGCTGGAGTATACCGAGCCGCTCGACGACAGAACGATCGGGGTTGTCCGTCCCGTGGCCCCTGGAGAGAATGTCATCCGCCGGGGCGACGATTTGCGCCGGGACGAGCAGCTCTTCGAGGCGGGTCACCGCTTGCGCCCCCAGGATGTCGGGCTCCTGGCGGCGGCCGGCATAGGTGAAGTGGAAGTGTACAGGCGTCTCCGTGTCGGTATCATCACGACCGGGGACGAGATCGTGCCTGTCAAGGCAAAACCGGGACCGGGACAGGTCCGTGACGTGAACTCGTACACGGCCCAGGGTCAGGTTGTGGAGTGCGGCGGCGAACCCGTTCTTTTCGGGGTCGTGCCGGACGAATTTGAGAGCCTGGCGGCGGTATTGCGCCGCGCGCTTGCCGAAACCGACCTGGTGGTCATCTCGGGAGGCAGTTCGGTCGGCGCCCGCGACATCACCGCCAGGGTCATCGACTCGCTGGGCGAGCCGGGCGTCCTTTTTCACGGCCTCGCCGTCCGGCCGGGCAAGCCTACAATCGGCGCGGTGGTCGGCGGCAAACTTGTCTTCGGGCTTCCCGGTCACCCCGTCTCAGCCATGGTGGTCTTTCGCCTGCTGGTGGCCCCTCTCCTGGACCCGCGCGCAGGACGGTCGGCGATCAGGGCCAGGATCAGGCGTTCCCTGCGGTCTCAGGTGGGCAAGGAGGATTACGTCCGGGTACGCCTGGTGTGGGAGAACGGCGAACTCTACGCCGAACCGGTTCTCGGCAAGTCCGGCCTCATCACCACGATGGCGCGAGCCGACGGCCTGGCCCGCATCCCCCTCGACCGCGAAGGGGTGGCGGAAGGCGAACCCGTGGAAGTGATCCTGTTTTAGCAGGATGACTTCTACGGGATGTTAGCAGTTGGATGTTGGCTGTTGGAGTTGGAGGCTAAGGAAAGGATTTGGCTGACAGCGAACAGCCAACAGCGTGAGGTTACACTGGAGGCGGCAGTACCGAACCGCTCCATAAGGAGAACTGATCGATGAAAAGGAACGTGTACCTTTCGGAGACGCCCCGGGAGGACGCCCTGCGGCAGTACCTGGAATTCCTGCATATGCAAGGGGCCCTGTCGCCGGGACAGCCGGAAGCGGTGAGCACCAGGGACGCGGTGGGGCGGGTCAGCGCCCGGCCCGTCTTCGCCAGGGTTTCATCCCCGCATTTCAATGCCTCGGCGATGGACGGGCTGGCCGTAAGGGCCCGCGATACTTTCGGCGCCGGCGACCAGACCCCGCTGCGGTTGAAGGTGGGGGAACGGGCTTTCGTTGTCGATACGGGTGACCCTCTCCCTCCGGACTGTGACGCCGTGATTATGATTGAGGATGTCCATTACGTCGGCGAGGACGTCGTGGAAATCATCGCTCCCGCTTTCCCCTGGCAACACGTGCGGCCGATAGGGGAGGACATCGTCGCCACCGAAATGATCATTCCGGCCAACCACGTGATACGTCCCGTCGATATAGGCGGGCTGCTCGCCGGCGGCGTAACCGAGGTGGCCGTCCATCCCCGCCCGCTGCTGACGGTTATCCCGACGGGAACCGAGGTGGTCGAGGCGGGCGGTGAGCTGCGTCCGGGGGATATCGTGGAGTATAACAGCGGCGTCCTCGGGGCGATGGCCCGGGAATGGGGCGCGGATTTCCGGCGGCACCCGATCGTTCCCGACGACTATGCGAGGCTGCGGGAGGCCTTGGAGAAAGTGGTGGAGGACAGCGACCTCGTCGTGATCAATGCCGGAGCTTCCGCGGGGCGCGAGGATTTCAGCGCGTCGCTGATTAACGAGTTGGGCCGGGTCGTGGTGCACGGGGTGGCGATCAAACCCGGAAAACCGGTGATCCTCGGCGCGATCAAAGGCAAGCCCGTCTTGGGGATACCCGGCTATCCTGTTTCCGCGGCCTTGACTTTCGAGTTGTTCGCCAGGCCGGTGATTTACGCCAAGCTCGGACGCGCCGTCCCCGAGCGGGACCAAGTGGACGCCGTCCTCTCCCGCCGCGTGGTGTCCCCGATGGGGGTTGAGGAGTTCGTGCGCGTCAAGCTCGGCCGGGTCGGCGAGAGGACAGTGGCCACCCCCCTGGGCCGGGGCGCGGGCCTGATCCTTACCCTGATCCGCGCCGACGGTGTTTTGCGCGTCCCGCGGCTGAACGAGGGCTACGAGGCGGGGAGCCGGGTGAAGGTGGAACTCCTCCGGCCCGCGAATGAGATAGAGAACACCACGGTGGTTATCGGCAGCCACGACATCGCCCTGGACGTAATCGCCAACCACATCAAAATCAAGTTCCCCGAGGCCAGCCTCTCTTCGGCGCACGTCGGGAGCCTGGGAGGCATCAACGCCCTGAAGCGGGGAGAGGCGCACCTGGCCGGTACCCACCTTTTGGACGAGGAAACCGGGGAATACAACGTCGCTTTCGTCAAACGCCTCCTGGGCGGCCGGGGCGGTATCCTGGTCAACCTGGCCTGGCGCGAGCAGGGCTTTATCGTAGCCCCGGGGAACCCGAAGCAGATCCGGGACTTCAGCGACCTCGGGCGCGAGAACGTGCGTTTCGTGAACAGGCAGAGGGGGGCCGGGACCAGGGTCCTTACCGACTACCACCTGAAGCGGGTGGGACTGAAGCCGCAGCAGGTCAACGGGTACGACCGTGAAGAATATACCCACATGGCTGTGGCCGCAGCCGTGGCCGGCGGGACGGCGGACTGCGGCCTGGGCATCCGGGCAGCGGCGGAGTCCCTGGGGCTCGATTTTGTGCCGGTCGCCGAAGAACGCTATGATCTCTTGACCCTCCGCGAGTTCTGGGAGACACCTTATGTGCAAAGGGTCGTGGCTGTTATCAATGATCCCGGTTTCAAGGACGCCGTCGAGCGCCTGGGCGGTTACGACCTGCGCGACTGCGGCAGGATCATGTGGGAGGAATAGGCGTGGCTGAGTTAACGCATATTGACGGGCGCGGTAAGGCCAAAATGGTCGACGTGAGCGCTAAGGATGCAACCTGCCGCGAGGCGGTGGCCCGCGGCGAAGTGAAGATGGACGTGGAGACCTTGCGCCGCATTCTCCGGCACCAGATCGCCAAGGGGGAAGTGCTCGCCGTGGCGCGGGTGGCCGGCATTATGGCTGCCAAGGAAACGGCGCGGCTGATCCCTCTCTGTCACCCCCTCAACCTGACGGCGGTGGAGGTAAGTTTTCATCCGCGTGAGGAAGAGGGCCGGCTGGAGATAGAGGGGCGGGCTAGGGTGGCCGGTCAGACCGGCGTGGAGATGGAGGCCTTGACGGCGGTAAGCGTGGCGGCCCTGACCGTGTATGATATGTGCAAGGCCGTCGATAAACATATGGTTATCGGGGCGATAAGACTGGTCAGTAAATCGGGAGGCCGAAGCGGCGTCTTTCAGCGAGAGGGGGAAGAAACATGGGCGGACGTGTGGTAGCTGTCTGCACCAGCGCAACAAAGGGATTCAAGAAAACTAACGTCGGCGAAGCCTACCTTGAGGTGGAACACGGGATCATGGGGGATGCCCACGCCGGGCCGTGGCACCGCCAGGTGAGCCTGCTCTCCACCGACAGCATCGCCAAGATGCGGGCCAAAGGGCTGGACGTCCACTTCGGCGACTTTGCCGAGAACCTTACCATTGAAGGTCTGGAGCTCTTCTCGCTGCCGGTGGGGACGAGGCTGCGCATCGGTTCCGAAGTCGTCGGCGAGGTGACGCAGATCGGCAAGCAGTGCCACAAGGGGTGCGCCATCTTCCAGCAGGTCGGTGACTGCGTGATGCCCCGTGAAGGGATTTTTATCAAGGTGGTCAAACCCGGCAAGGTCAAGGTTGGTGACGCCGTGGAGGTCGTAACCGATGTATAGCGTAGGGATCGTGACTATCAGCGATAAGGGCGCGCGCGGGGAAAGGGTTGACGAGAGCGGGCGCGTGCTGACCGAGATGGTGTCGGCGCAGGGCTGGGAGGTGGCCGAGACTAGGCTGATCAGCGACGACTTCAACGGGATCGTGGATACCCTGATCGAGCTCTGCGACCGGAGGAAGCTGCACCTGGTGCTGACCACGGGGGGGACGGGCTTCGGCGAGCGCGACAACACGCCGGAGGCCACCCTGGAGGTTGCGGAGCGGCTTGTTCCGGGGCTTCCCGAGGCCATGCGCGCCGAGAGCGCCAAGATCACCCCGCGCGCCTACCTGAGCAGGGCTGTCGCCGGAATCCGCAAGCACACCTTGATCGTCAACCTGCCGGGGAGCCCGAAAGCGGTAAGGGAGTGCCTGGCGGTCATCCTGCCGGCCCTGCCGCACGGCCTGGACATGCTGGCGGGCAACGCGCATGAATGTGCGCGCGAGACTTAAGACGTAAGACTTAGGATATAGTACGAAGGAATTCGGCTATAACCGAATTCCAACCAGCTTTCTTATATCCTATGTCCTACGACCTACGTCCAGACGGCATAAGCATCGCTTTTAGACAAAGTAACGAATTAGCGGAATAAGGAGAATTCTATGCAACCCATTCTTTTTTACATCGGCCCTTTGCCCGTGCACGGTTACGGGCTGATGCTGGCCATAGGCGTTGCCGTGGGTACCTGGGTGGTCGCCCGCGAAGGCCGGCGCCTGGGCTGGAACGTCGATACCCTGCTCGATCTCGCCATCTACCTGATCATTGCTGGTGTCGCAGGCAGCCGTCTCCTTTACTTGCTGATCGAACCGCAAGAGATTAGGAGCCCGCTGGACGTGCTGCGGGTCTGGGAAGGCGGCCTTTCTTTTTATGGGGCCCTGGGGCTCTGCCTGGTCGTCTTTATCTGGTTCGCCCGGCGGAGAAGGCTGCCGGTATACGGCCTGGGTGACTTGCTGGCTTTGGGCGTGGCGGCGGGTTACCCCTTCGGACGCATCGGCTGCTTTTTGAACGGCTGCTGTTACGGCCGTCCTACCGACTTGCCGTGGGCAGTGACTTTTCCGTTCGACCATATCGCCCGCCATCCGACTCAACTGTATTCGGCGGGCTTCGGACTGGCGATCTTCCTGACCCTGTGGTTCCTGCGCAAGCGCAAACCTTTCGATGGTTACCTGATGTGGCTGTATCTTTTTCTTTACGCTGCTTACCGGTTCATCATCGACTTTTGGCGTGAGTCCCCGCCAGGGGTTGAGTGGCTGACGGTCGGGCAGCTCGGGAGCCTGGCTGTGATGCTCGTGGCGCTTATCGCTTTGCGACTTCTTAGCCGCAAAGCGCGCATCACAAACTGATGTCATTACAACTGATACCTGACATCCGGACAAGATCCGAACCCTATGGCTCGATCTTATCCATGGCTTCCTTCTGGACTTTCAGGATGGTCGTCATAACCTCGTTCAGCATGGCCTGATAGGCGGCGCGGGCTTCGAGCAATTCCCTGCACAGGCGGTTTTTGTGCAACTCGAGCTCCAGGGCTTCCAGTCCCTTTATTTCCGCCTCGGTGAGTTCCCCTTTCTCCGCCTTGATGGCATAGGCCTTTTTCGTTGCCTCGTACTTTTGCAGGAGCTCCAGGGACACCATGTTGTTGAAAGCCTTATCCTGTTTTTCCCTTACCTGGCGGAACTGTTCGGATTCAACCAGGGCCTTGCCCAGTTCGGTGGCCTTTTCTATGATGACGGGGGAGACGGGGATTTGCGACACGTATTATACCTCCAATGCGTTTAAATATTTGCTGGATGCTTCCCGGCCGATAACTCCATTAGAATTTTTGATGGCATTCCTGCACGGCCCGGCACCCAACCCGAAGAACCCCTTGCCTTCAAAGCTAACTGTTGTCTTCGGGATCCAAGAAGATTAGTTCTGCCTGCGACTTAACTTCCCGGTTGAGCGCTGGGGAGTCCAACAGTTAAGCGCTAAATGCCGGAGGATTGGAGTCTCCGGCTCCAATCCTCCGTATTATACCATAGGTATGTGCGCTTGCACACAAGGAGCATTCGTAATATCTTCGGGCCCGCGGACATAGACTTTATTTATGGATTCAGCCTTCGGCCTGTTATGGTTATCTTTGCCCGAAAAACCGCCGGAGCAAATGCTTTATTCTATTCCAGAGTTTCACATATCTCGGACTTGCCTCGTTCAAACAATCGTGATATATTCTAGTTGACAAACGTCCAAGCCTTTGTTCCTGGGTTTTTCGAGGGACACCGCTCTGCCCGGCAGAGATTTTTTTAGACAATTTATGTGCTGAACTTCACAAAACCTACTGCCAGATATTGGTAGGTTACCGCGACGATTTCAGTAGCAAAACGTAAAAAATGGGTGCAGATTCTCAGCAGGAAAAACGGATGAACACGTCGAAGGTATCCCAGCGATGCAAGTTTAATTTTTCACATTGGGTTGCCGTTTAATAGCCAACCAACCGGTGAACCCCGCAAGACAGAGGCGAGTGGTGTTCTGTCTTTGCGGATTTGAGGAGAATTGTCAGTTATTCTCCTTACTCTGTGAGGGGAGCAAAACCCACTGACAACCCATTTTGCGAAGGGAGTGGTGTTCAGGAAGCCAGTTTTTGGTACCGGGAACGGAATGCTGAAGACTTGTTTGTGGTTCCAAGCTACAAAACTTAAATTAGGAGGTTCGAGTAAATGCCGGCATTTGTAATCGCTGAAAAGTGCGACGGCTGCAAAGGGCAGGACAAGACCGCTTGCATGTACATCTGCCCGAACGACCTGATGAAGCTGGACAAAGAGAGAATGAAGGCCTTCAACCAGGAATACGACATGTGCTGGGAATGCCTGTGCTGTGCGAAGATTTGCCCGCAGCAGGCCATTGACCTGAGAGGCTATGCCGACTTCGTTCCGATGGGCGCCGCCTGCGTGCCCTTGAGAGGCTCCAAGGACATTATGTGGACGGTTAAGTTCCGCAACGGTAACGTGAAGCGCTTCAAGTTCCCGATCCGGACCACCGACGAAGGCACCGCTGTTCCGGATGGCGGCTTCGGCGCCGGCGTTGACGACATCAACAACCCGACCTACCTGTATACCGAGCCCGCTTCCCTGGACTTCCTGGGCACTGGCGTTGACGTTCCCAAAGTGAAATAACTAACGGAGGAGGTTTAGTTTAATGCCGAATTTTGAAACTGTAGAAGTCACTACTGATGTCCTTATCATCGGTGGTGGTATGGCTGCTTGCGGCGCTGCTGTCGAAGCTGCGCACTGGGCCAAGAAGCACGGAATCAAGGTCACCCTCGTTGACAAGGCGGCCATGGACAGAAGCGGTGCCGTGGCGATGGGCCTTTCCGCCATCAACCTGTACCTCGGCATTGCTGAGGGCCAGAACACCTGCATGGACTATGTTGAATACGTCCGCAACGACTTGATGGGTATCGCCCGCGACGACCTCGTGTACGACATCGCCCGTCACGTTGACTCCACCGTGCACCTGTTCGAAAGATGGGGCCTCCCGATCTGGAAAGCCGAAGACGGTTCCTACCTGCGTGAGAGCGGCCGCTGGCAGTTGATGATCAACGGCGAGTCCTACAAGATCATCGTTGCGGAAGCCGCGAAGAACGCTCTTGGCAAGGAAAACATCTACGAGCGCGTATTTGTCGTCGAGCCGCTTGTTGACGGCGACAGAATCGCGGGCGCTGTCGGTTTCAGCACTCGTGAAGAAAAGGTCTACGTCTTCCGCGCGAAGGCCGTCCTCTGCGCGATGGGCGGTGCGGTCGGCGTGTTCCGTCCGCGGTCCACTGGCGAAGGTCTCGGCCGCTCCTGGTACCCGCCGTTCTCGACCGGTTCCAGCGCCTACTTCACGATTAAGGCCGGCGCCGAGATGACCTGCCAGGAAGTCCGCTTCATCCCGGTCCGCTTCAAGGACGCCTACGGCCCGGTCGGCGCCTGGTTCTTGCTCTTCAAGTCCACCGCCACCAACGCCAACGGCGAAGTCTACATGCAGACCAACGCGGAAGAGCTCAAGAAGTGGGGCCGCTTTGGTTCCGTGAAGCCGATGCCGGCCAACCTGCGTAACTGGCTCGGCATGATCGACGTCGCGGCCGGCAAGGGCCCGATCTACATGCAGACCGCTGAAGCCATCCAGAGACTGGCCGCCAAGTACGAAGGCGATGAGAAGGCCTTCAAGAAGAAGATGAAGCAGCTCGAAGCGGAAGCTTGGGAAGACTTCCTTGACATGACCATCGCCCAGGCTCTCCTGTGGGCCGCCTGCAACATCGAGCCCGAAGTGAAGCCGTCCGAAATCGCCGCCGCCGAGCCGTACTTCATCGGTTCGCACTCCGGTGCCTCCGGCGCCTGGGTCAGCGGTTCGCCCGACATCGCTCCGGCTGAGTACTTCTGGGGGTACGCCTGCATGACCACCGTGAAGGGCCTCTTCGCTGCTGGTGACGCCTCCGGCGCCTCCTCGCACAAGTTCTCTTCCGGTTCCCACGCTGAAGGCCGTATCGCCGGCAAGTGGATCTGCAAGTACGTCCTTGACAACCCCGAGCTTCCGAACGTCGACGCGGCTGAAGTCGAGGCCATCAAGGAGCGTATCGTCCGCCCGATCAAACTCTTCGAAGAGTTCAGCGGCTACGGCACCACTCCGGAGATCAACCCGAACTACATCCTGCCGAAGCAGTACATGTTCCGTGTCCAGAAGATCATGGACGAGTACGCCGGCGGTTACACCTCCAACTTCACCACCAGCAAGGCGCTGCTTGAGAAGGGCCTTGAGTACCTACAGCTTCTGAAGGAAGACTCCGAGAAGCTCGCGGCCCGCGACCTGCACGAGCTGATGCGCTGCTACGAGAACATCCACAGAACCTGGCAGGCTGAGGCGCACATCCGCAGCGTCCTGTTCCGTGAAGAGACCCGTTGGCCCGGCTACTACTTCCGCGCTGACAAGCCGTCCTTGGACGACAGTTGGGAAGTCTTCGTCAACTGCAAGTACGACCGTGCCACCGGCAACTGGGAAGTCTTCAAGAAGCCCATCATCAGACTGTAAGCTGAAATACCAAGCGGGTAGCGGGCGAAATCGTACGATTTCGCCCGCCCGCTTACCTTCTACTTATAAGTCTATTGCCTTTGTTATCGCAGCTACTCGTAGAAGGGTGTCAGACGGCAGCCTGGAGACGGGAGGCCTAAGCCTCCCGCCTAGTTTTTTAATCATCTAGTGGCAAACCGTCTCAATGGAGTTAAATGCAGAACGATATGGGTGGTGTAAGGATGGTCAACAAAACTATTTTGGTGGTTGGGGGGGGCATCAGCGGGCTGACTTCAGCTCTTGAAGCTGCGGAAGCCGGGTACGAGGTGTTCATCGTGGAGAAGAACCCGTATCTCGGCGGCCGGGTGGCCCAGCTCAACAAGTATTTCCCCAAGATTTGCCCTCCGAACTGCGGACTGGAAATCAACTTTAAGAGAATTAAGAACAACCCGCGTGTCCGGTTTTTCACCATGGCTGAGGTTGAGAGTGTCGCGGGGAAACCCGGTGACTTCGACGTTACCGTCAAGCTGAACCCCCGGTATGTCAACCAGAACTGTACAGCCTGCGGCAAGTGTGTCGAAGCCTGCTCCATGGAAAGAGCCGACGAGTTTAACTATGGACTGGGCAAGACCAAGGCGATCTATCTCCCGCATACGTTTGCTTTCCCCATGAAGTACGCCATCGACATGGCGGCCTGCGACCGCTGCGGGAAGTGTGTTGAGGCCTGTACTTATCAGGCGGTTGATCTGGGGATGGAAGCCAAGACCGTAAACCTGAAGGTCGGCGCCATCGTATGGGCTACCGGCTGGAAGCCCTATGACGCGGCCAAGATCAGCTACTACGGCTTTGGCCGCCACCAGAACGTCATCACCAACGTGATGCTGGAACGTCTCGCCGCCCTGACCGGCCCCACGGAAGGTAAGATCCTGCGTCCTTCCGACGGCGGTGCGCCCAAGACAATCGCGTTCGTGCAGTGCGCGGGCTCCCGCGATGAAAACCACCTGGCCTTCTGTTCCCAGGTCTGCTGCCTGGCGACCCTGAAGCAGGTCGGTTACGTCCGCGAGCAGTACCCGGATGCCAAGATCTACATTTTCTATATCGATATCCGGGCGATGGGCAAGTACGAAGATATGTTCGCCAAGGTTCAGAAGGATGAAAACGTGGTCTTCGTCAAGGGCAAAGTCGGCGAGATCACTGCGGGTGAAAACGGCGGGCTGGTCCTTGAGGTGGAAGACCAGAGCACCGGGAAGGTCCTGTTCCAGCCGGTCGACATGGTGGTCCTGGCCACCGGGATGGAGCCGGCAACCCGGGCATGCGTTATCCCCGGCGTGTCGCGTGACCAGGACGGCTTTGTGCAGTCTGAGGGCAGCGTAATCGGCGCCGGCTGCGTCAGGAAGCCGATGGAAGTCGCCCAGACCGTGCGCGATGCTACCGGTGCGGCCCTTAAAGCTATCCAGGTGGTAGGGGGTGGCAACTAATGGATAAGAAGATTGGCGTATTTATTTGCACGGGCTGTGGTATTGGCGAGGCCTTAGACGCGGAAAAGCTGTCCAAAGTCGCCACCAGGGACCTTAAAGCCGCCGTCTGCAAGACCCACGGCTTCCTGTGCGGTGCCGAAGGTGTTGACCTGATCAAGAAGGACATCGAAGACCAGGGTATCAACACCGTGGTCGTGGCTGCTTGTTCCCCGCGAGTCAACTACGATGTCTTTAACTTCGGCCCGTCGGTCATTGCGGAAAGAGTCAACCTGCGCGAGCAGGTCGTCTGGTCCCACCCGGCCAACGACGAGGACACCCAGATCATGGCCGAGGACTATCTGCTTATGGCCGGCGCCAAGATTAAAGCTATGGAACTCCCGGAGCCCTACCAGGTTGAAAATCCGTCGAAGGCCGTGCTGGTTGTCGGCGGCGGTCTCACCGGTATGGCGGCCGCCCTGGAAGTGGCCAAGGCCGGTTACCAGGCCGTGATCGTCGAGAAGGAAGCGACACTCGGCGGCTATGCTGGCAAGTTCTACAAGTTCGCCCCCACCAAGGCTCCTTATACCGACCTTGAGGAGAACCCCATTCCCGCCCTTGCCAAGGAAATTGGGGAGAACCCGCTGATCAAGGTCTACACCTCGGCGGAGGTCGAGCAGATCGCCGGCGGCCCCGGCAAATTTGATGTCACGATTAAGGGCGGCGGTTCCGAGCGCGTGGGCGCGATTATCCTGGCGACCGGCGCTACGCCGTACGATCCGGCCAAGGTTGAAAACCTCGGCTTCGGTAAATACGCCGATGTCATTACGCACGCTCAGTTTGAAGAGATCGCGGCCAAGGGTAAGATCACCCGTCCGTCCGACGGCAAGGAAGTTCAGAGGGTGGCCTTCATCCAGTGCGTGGGCTCGCGCGACGAGAACCACCTGCCGTACTGTTCGGCTGCCTGCTGCGTCGAGACCCTCAAGCACGCCACCTACCTGAAGGAACTGAATCCCGATGCCCAGGCGTACGTATTCTATAAGGACATCCGTACCCCGGGCAAGTTCGAGCATTTCTACAAGAAGGTGCAGGCCGACGGCACCGTCTTCCTGAAGGCCGATGTGGCCGGCGTCGGGGAAATGGGCGGCAAGCTGCTGGTCGAGGCCACCGAAGCCGTCACGGGTGATAAAGTCGTCATGGAGGGTATAGACCTTGTCGTCCTTGCCAACGGTATGGTCCCGTCTTACAGCGAAACCAAACAGCCGGGGATGGAAGAAGGCAAGACGATCCTCAACCTGGCTTACAGGCAGGGTCCGGAGCTGCCGCTTCTCAAGTACGGGTTCCCCGACTCCCACTTCATCTGCTTCCCGTACGAGACGCGCAGGACCGGTATCTACACCGCCGGCAGCGTCAGGGCCCCGATGCACGTCACCTCAACCCTTGAGGATGCCGCCGGTGCGGCCTGCAAGGCCATCCAGTGCGTGGAGTCCACGGCAAGAGGCGTTGCGGTACACCCGAGATCGGGCGACCTGTCCTTCCCCGAGTTCTTCATGCAGCGGTGCACGCAGTGCAAGCGGTGTACCGAGGAATGCCCCTTCGGTGCTATCAACGAGGATGAAAAGGGCAACCCGCTGCCCGAACCGACCCGCTGCCGCAGGTGCGGTACCTGTATGGGCGCCTGCCCCGAAAGAATCATCTCCTTCAAGAACTACTCGGTCAACATGATCGGTGGTATGATTAAGGCCGTCGAGGTTCCCGAGGAAGACGAGGAGAAGCCGAGAATCCTCATCTTCGCCTGCGAGAACGACGCCTACCCCGCTCTGGATATGGCCGGTATCAACAGGCTGGAGTACAGCCAGTGGGTCAGAATTATCCCGGTCCGCTGCCTTGGTTCCTTAAACCTGATCTGGATCAACGACTCGATGTCCGGCGGCTGGGACGGCGTACTCCTGATGGGCTGCAAGCACGGCGACGACTACCAGTGCCACTTTGTCAAGGGCAGCGAGCTCGCCGAGATCCGCCTGTCGAAGGTTTCGGAAACCCTTGACCGCCTGGGTCTGGAGTCTGAACGCTGCCGCCAGGTCGAAGTCAGCATCATGGACTATCAGGAGATCCCGAAGATCATCAGCGACTTCGCTGAAAGATTAGAGGAACTCGGCCCGAACCCGATGAAGGGCTTCTAGGCTCATTGTCGAATATTAGGTTAGTCTGCTGACTGGTGGTTTTTGCCGGGGGTGGGTTGCACCCGCCCCCCGGCGATTCATCACGCGGCGAGCTCAATCGGCAAAGGGGAGTTCTTCGAAAGATTCTGGAACGGTTGCACTCCGTGCAAGGCAATAATTCCGGACCAGTCTGGAGGGGGTAGAGGAAAGATGTCCGCAGAAAATAAGCCGTCCTATGATCCAAGTTTTACCCGCGAGCTCCGCAAGATCGAGGGCGGAGAGTACGCCACGCAATGCATGCAGTGCGGCTTGTGTGCCGTGACCTGCCCGGCGCGTAAGATGATGGACTATCCTCCGCGCCAGTTGTTCAAGATGATCCAGGCCGGCGAAAAGGATGCCGTCCTGAAGGCCAACACCCCGTGGCTGTGCACCTCCTGCTATCACTGCACCGTGCGCTGCCCGCGCGGCATTCCCATCGTCGACTTCATGCACGCGCTGAAGAATTACCACTACGCCAAGGGAACCAAGGCGCCGATCCTCCTGCTGAGCAAGGTGTTCTTCGACAGCATGATGAAGCGCGGCAAAGTATTCGAGCTTGGCATGACCAACGGTTATTTCATGAAGCAGGGCCCGGGTTCCATTCCTGAGGCCATGAAGCAGCAGGATGTCGGTCTGGAAATGATCAAGCACAAGCGCCTGCCCTTCTTCCCGCCGAAGAAGGTCAAGGGGCTGGGCCAGGTCAAGAAGATTTACGACAAAGCCAAGGCGCTGGCAAAGGAGGGACACTAGATGCCGTATAGTTTCTATCCCGGATGTTCAATGGAGGCGACGGGGAAGGCCTACCACGTTTCTTTTGAGTGCGTGAATAAGGCCCTGGACCTCGAAGCCCACGAGATTCCGGATTGGAACTGCTGTGGGGCGACGGTCGTTGCCAACATCACCGGCGACTTCCCGCAGCTGGCTGTCGCCTCCCGCAACCTGGCGCTTGCCGAGCCGGCGGGCCACGACGTCCTGATCGGCTGCAGCTCCTGCTTCGTGAACTTGGCGTGGGCTAACGAGAAGTTCAAGACCGACCCCAAGTTTGCCGCCAAGATCAACGAGGCTTTGAGCGCGGCCGGGCTGAAGTACAACGGGACCTTGCGTGTCCGCCAGCTGATCGACGTGCTCGTTAACGACGTTGGCCTGGAAAAGATCAAGGCCCGGGTCGTGAAGCCGCTTACGGGCTTGAAGGTAGCCTGCTACACCGGCTGCCAGACCGTTCGCGCCTTGCGGCGCCCGGATTTCGACGACGTGGAGTACCCGCAGATGCTGGACAAGATCGTGGAGGCCCTCGGCGCCACGCCGGTGCCGTTCCCGATGGCGGCCAGGTGCTGCGGCGGCTCGCAGCAGTTTACGAATGTCCAGTTGATCTACGAGTTGACGGGTAGTGTTCTTGAATGCGCCGCCCAGGCCGGGGCGGACCTGATGGTTACCCCGTGCCCGATGTGTCACATGAACACCGACGTTTACCAGCGTAAGATCAACAAGGTGCTGGGGCGCAACTACGACATCCCCGTTCTCTTCATCACGCAGTTGATGGGCGTGGCCTTCGACTGCAAGCCGAAAGAACTAGGCTTCGAGTACAACATCGTCTCGCCCAGCAAGGTCCTCGCCAAGATCAAGTAATCGGGAAGGGGCGCCGTCCAGGCGCCCTTAACTGTTTAGCGGGGCAAACGGGCCGGCGTCTCGCCGGGCCGCTGTTTGCCCCTTCCGTTTCCTCCTTTGGTGTGCACTGGCGGCGGAAGGAATAGGACGAAGCAAAACGAATACTTGTTAGCTAAAGGCAAGCGCCGGCCGGGAGCGTGTTCTCAGCGCCGGCTGACCGCGACTTTGGGAGGGATCGCGGGTGACCAGGGAAAGGGTTTACATTGATGCCGATGTGCTGATTATCGGCGGCGGAACGGCCGGTTGCCTTGCAGCCTATGAAGCCAGGCAGGCCGGCGGTCCCGGGCTTAAGATCGTAATCCTGGAAAAGGCTTTCATCCGGCACAGCGGCTGCCTGTCGGCAGGCATGAACGCCCTCAACATGTATCTCAACCAGGGCACGCCGGAAGACTACGTGGCCTATGCCCGTTACGACATGCACGGGGCGCCGATCCGGGAAGACATCCTGTTAAGCGTCGCCGAGCTGGTCAACGATACGGTGGCCTTGATGGAGAAGCAGGGGCTGCCCATTAAAAAGAAACCCGACGGCAGTTACTTCAATCGCGGCAAGTGGAACATCGAGATCAACGGGGCGCTGCTCAAGCCGATCACGGCCAGCATGGCCATGGAGGCCGGAGCGGAAGTTTACAACCGCGTCTATGTTACCGATCTCATTACCGTTGACGGTAAGGCCGCAGGCTGCATAGGGTTCGGCATCCGTGACGGGAAGACCTACATCGCCCGGGGCAAGGTGATCCTCGTTTGTTCCGGCGGGGCTGCGGGGCTCTGGCGGCCGAGGGGCCACGGCGACGCCCACCACCGAATCTGGTATTATCCGTTCAACACCGGGGCCAGCTACGCCATGTGTAAGCGGGCGGGCGCCAAGATGACCGGGTTCGAGGTGCGCATCGTACCCTTAAGGACGAAGGACACTTATTCGCCTACGGGGACGCTGGCTATCGGGGTCGGCGCCCCTATGGTCAACGCTCTGGGGGAAGCCTTTATGATTGACCGTGAGGAATATGCCGGCCTAGGCGGGCATAACGCTCCGACACTGATACGTGTTAAGGCCTTCTGCAAGGAGACCGAGGAGCACCGGGGTCCGATCTACATGGATACACGCCGCGGCGACCCGGCGAGGGTGGCCGGGTTAAAGGGGCAGTACCTGGACATGTCCCCCATCCTGGTCCTTTATTGGGGCGCGCACGATATCGACCCTTCCCGGGAGCCGATCGAGATCGACGCCGGCGATCCCCATATTTGCGGCGCTCATGTGGGCTCCGCCGGGGCGTGGACCATCGGTACGTCGCGGATGACCACGGTGGACCGGCTCTTCGTTTCCGGTGACGCCCTGGGCGGGGCGCCGTCGCGTTTCATCTCCGGGTCGTGGGCCTGCGGGAGGTTGGCCGCCCGCAGCATGGTTGAGTATCTCAAGACCGGCAACTTGGAGTTTTTAACTTTGGACCCCGCCCTGGTCGACGCCTGTGAAAAGAGGGTGTTCGCCCCGTTGGACCGCTACGCCCGGTGCGATTTCTTCACCAACGGGAAACCGCAGAACGGGATCGTCCCGCAGGACATGGAGTGGCGGATGCAGGCCGTAATGGAGGAGTATTGCGGCGGGCGCTCGCGCTTTTTCTACGTTAACGAAACCTACCTGGCCCTGGCCAGAAAGCACGTCAACCATATGCGGCGCCACCAGCTCCAGTACCTGGTGGCGAAGGACCTGCACGACCTGCAGCTCGCCTGGGATGTTATCAACCGGCTGGACGTCTGCCATCTGGTGATCGAACACATCGATTACCGCAAGGAGACGCGCTTCCCTGGTTCGGTTAACAGGACCGATTATCCGGATGTCGACGACGTCAACTTCGACTGCTTCGTCACCTCGGTATACGATCCCGCTACCGACGAACTGATCATGGATAAAGAACCGTATGTGCAGATAGTCCCCGGGGACCGCCGTAAAGAAACCATCTAGCGTTATACGTTAGGTGGTTTCGCACTTAGCACTCAGCGTTCAGCGTTAGGAATAATAAGTAAGAGGATTCGGCGTAGCCGAATCCCCTTCAAGAATATCTGAATGCCGAATGCCGCCGGCTGAAAGGAGGCGTTAGCATGCCCCCCATGGTTGTTCCGTACAAGTGCGACGGGTGTCTTGGTGAGAGCGAGCCGATGTGCGAACAGGTTTGCCCGGGGGATTTAATGACGCTTGATCCCGCGACGGGCAAGGCTGTCTGCCGTGATCCCGGGGATTGCTGGGACTGTATGACCTGCACCAAGGTCTGTCCCCGGCAGGCCATCCAGATCAGGATCCAGTACCAACTGGCCTATTACCCCGCCAAGCTGATCCCCCTGGTCGGCAGCGACACGATAACCTGGACGCTCATCGACAGCCGCAACCGCGTGGAGCGGTTTATTATCAAGACATTGGCCGGCGAGGACGACGAAGACTAGCTTACAGCCTATAGCTTACGGCTTAATTGATGCCGTATTTCTTCATCCTGAAGAGCAGCGTCGTCCGGGCAATGCCCAGCAGCCGGGCGGCCTGGCTCCGGTTGCCGCCGGATTTCCGCAAGGCCCGGATGATCATTTCTTTTTCCGCTTCACGGAGAGTGGGAGCGACCGGTACGTCTTCTTCCTTTGCCTGTTCGGCGAGGCGCTGGATGTCCTGCGGCAGGTGTTCCGGTTTGATTTCCCCGGCGGCACCGAGGATGACCGCCCGCTCCAGGACGTTTTGGAGCTCGCGCACGTTGCCGGGCCATCCGTAGCGGCACAACAGCTCCAGGGCCTCGTCGGTGACGCGGCAGTTGGCGGGGGGCGGACAGAGCTTGCCGAGAAAGTGATTTACCAGCAGCGGGATATCCTCCCGGCGTTCACGCAAGGGGGGGATGTGAATGTGAATCACGTTTAGACGGTAGAAGAGGTCCTCGCGGAAGGAGCCGTTCTTGACAGCTTCTTCGAGGTTCTTGTTTGTAGCGGCGACGACCCTGATGTCGACCTGCAGGGTCTGGGTGCCGCCGACGCGTTCAAAGGCCTTTTCCTGGAGCACGCGCAACAGTTTGGCCTGCATGCCCGGCGGCATCTCGCCGATCTCGTCGAGGAAAATCGTCCCGTGGTTGGCCAGCTCGAAGCGCCCCGTCCGCCTCGCGGTTGCGCCGGTGAAAGCGCCTTTTTCGTGCCCGAACAGTTCCGTTTCCAGCAATTGCTCGGGGAGCGCCGCGCAGTTTACGGCGACGAATGGCCCTTCGGCCCGCAGGCTTAATTTGTGAATGGCTACGGCGGCGACTTCCTTGCCGGTCCCGCTCTCGCCGGTCAACAGGACGGTGGCGTCCGTCGGGGCCACTTTTTGGATCATATACCGGACCGCGTTGATCGCGGGGCTTTCTCCGATCATTGCTTCCCGGTCCTTGGTGAGTTCGGAGCGAAGGAACTTGACCTCCTTGACGAGGTCTTTTTCCTGTAAAGCCTTGCGCACGGTAAGCTTAAGCTGGTACAGGTCCAACGGTTTGGTCACGTAGCCGGTGGCTCCCCGCCGCATGGCTTCGAGCGCCACTTCGATGGTTCCGTACCCGGTGATGATGATAACGGGCAGGTCCGGGTTGATCAGCCGGATTTCCCGGAGAACGTCCAGGCCGTTCATGTCAGGCATCTGCAGGTCGAGGAGGACGATCGACGCTCCTTCGCCGCGGAGGACGGTCAATCCCTGCTTTCCCCTGGTTACCGCGGTCGCAGCGTAACCTTCCTGCTGCATGGCCTTTTCCAGCGCCCAGCACATATCCTCTTCGTCGTCGATGATTAGTACCTTCGGGAGCATGGGTACCCCATCCCCATTCTTTGAATCTGCTTTTATGTTCGCCCAAGACGGCAAAAAACCTGCATGTATCGGATTTCTCCTCGTGCGGCGTAAGTGAAAGACATAACAAAGCCCTGCGCCTGGGGCGCCCGGCATCCCGAGCAATCCCCCTGATTTGCCGGTTGCGTGAGAGGAATACAGATGCAGCGGGCCTGAACAGGCCTAAAAGGCGGATAGAGCAGATTGCCGGGGGGATTTAAAACATGACGGACTCTGCGAAACATCTGCTAAATTTAAAAAAAGTGTTGACACCCTTGTAAAACGTATGATACCGTAGTGCCAAGAAGATTTGTGAATGAAAGCACCATCCAGGGTGTAGTGACAACTGCAAGCGACTAAAGGCTTATCGGATCTAATTAACTGGTTGATCATTACTGACAACAACGTAAGGTTCCCGGTTGGATGGCGAATTTAAACGGTATAGACTTGTTGGGGCGCGTTGAAATTATTGCCCCAATGGCCGAATCGAAGAACGATAGGCCGGCAATAGTAATATGTGCCGGCTTTTATTGTCACCTGGAAGACTGTTGCAAAACGTGGGTGATCGGGTTACCGGAAGCAAAAGTATAAGCCTCTGCCTAACACTGAAGGGTTAGCTAGAGGCCGGTCAAAAACAGCATGGCAAATCAATCGTCAGGAGACAGTCGTCAGGAAAGACTTCTTCGCAATACTCTACAACCTGTACGATGACCGGCGAAGTTTAACCCTGGAATTCGGTTCTAAGAATTCCTTCGAGTCTGACGATCGAATTGCCGGCGCAGTTTTTCAACGGCCTCCTAGAACGGGAGGGGTGACGGCAAATGCTGGGGGACATCACAAACAGGGAAAAACAGCTGCTGCTGTTTATTCGCCAGCTGGGCTGGGGCGAGGTCAAAATCCGCGTTGAAAACGGCCAGCCTGTGGTGATCTACGAGGCCATAAGGACTTTTAAACTGGATGACGAAAAACCGCCGTTGACCAACCGCAATGGTAACCGCAAGAAGAACCCATAGGAAAGGGGTTCGAGGAAGGCTTGGCTGATTTGGCGCAGGTCCTGGCTTGGTTTGCCAGCAGGGGGTACCGCTTGGAACAGGTCGCCGATACGCAGTGGTATAAGATATATGCCCCTGACGGCCGGTCGGCTTTGATCAAGGAGTCCTCGTTAGTCAGTCTGATGGCGAAAGATGGAGACGACGCCGAGTTCGAAAAAAGCGTCAACTGGTGCCGGTGCCGCTCTAATCACGGATAGCGCACGGACGGCAGCCGTTTAGGTGAAGATGGCAGGCCGAATCGAACGACGATAGGCCGGGGTTCCCGTTTCGACGGGAATTCCGGCCTTTTTCATTCAGGGTCCGCGGCTTTTCGGCGACGGTAATCACGGATTTCCGGAAGGAAAGGAGGGATCCGGGTGGGGCCGGAAGAGATGTTGGAACTGGTCCTCAAGAGCGAGGATGAGGGGCTGAGCACCGAGGAGATCTGCCGCCGTTACGGGGTCAAGAAGCACACCTACTACCGCTGGAGGCGCCGTTTGGTCCGGGCGGGGCTGAGGCTCCTGCAGCAATCTCTCCGGCTGGGAAGCGAGCAGGTTGAGGTAAGCAGGGACGTGGCTTCGCTGCAGGAACAGCTTGTGGAGGCCCAGAGGGCCAAAATGATCTGGGAACTGCGGTACAAGTGGCTGGTCTGGCAGCTGTCGTCGATCGACGACCCGAAGCTGCAGGCGCTGCTGGCAAAAGTGGAGCGGAATCAAGTGCCCCTGCCGTAGAAGGGCCTTGATAATTGTAACAAATGGTGAAAGGAGGGACGGCAATGAAGGAGAAGGTCGTGCAGGACGTTATGGTTGACCAAAAAGAAACGGTGGTGGTCGGTTCCGAAGCTACCGTCAGGGAAGTGATCGGGGCTTTCAGCAGGCTGGCCTTCGGGTCGTGCGAGAAAGACTGCATCGTGCTCGTCAAGGACGGTCCCAGGGTGGTAGGCATGATTACGGTACTGGACCTGCTCCAGGTGATCGAACCCGCCTTCTTGAAAGGCGACAACAGGTGCGAGGTCTTCTGGGACGGTTTGTTCACGCAGCGGTGCCGCAACGTGGCCGACAAAAAGGTCAGCGAGTTCATGCGCCCCCCCGTATCCGTGGCCCCGGGCGATTCATTAATGCATCTTTCAGCCACGATCAACCGCTACAAGACCGATGTCATTCCGGTGATGCAGGACGGCCGGGTGATCGGCATCGTGAGGGCCTCCGACATCGTGAAAAACATCGCCGAGGCCGTGGGCTAGACGGGGACGTAAAACCTGGAAACCTTTTAGGGGAAGGTTTTCAAGGGCACGCGGCGAAGTAACTCTTGACTTGTCCTCACGGGCTTAATATTCTAAGGGGTAAAGTGAATACCGTAACAAACCCCATGATTGGCACCATCCCCCCGAACGGGGCAGGTTTTTGGAGCCAGTTGTGAATGTGGGTTCATATACATGGCGTTTCTGCCGAATCGAACAACGATAGGCCGAGGCATCGCTGGATGTCTTCGGCCTTTTGTTCTTTAAGCGCGAATGCGTCCTAGTTGCGCCAAAGATGCGGCGGAAACGAGCGAAAGGGGGATGAAAACGGAAAGATAGCGTCACGCCGACGATATACGGCCTCATACGTAGGTTGATCGGTTAGGGGAATTAAAGCTAGAGGTTAGCGCGACTTTATTGAAAGGGAAGGGGATGAAAATGGGCAAGATCCGTAACGTACTCGGCGGCGGAACCAGGATGGTTTACGACTCGCTGATGGCGGCCCAGCGGGCGCACGCCAGGTGGGAGTTGGAGACCAGCAAGGTTATCCTGACCAAGAGAAGAAAGCTTTTAATGCTGCTGACGATACCCGTCATCCTGGTAGCGGGGCTGGAACTGGCGCACGCTTACGAGCTCCCGCACGTTATCGGCGGCAAGACTGCTTACGCGCCTTCTTTCGCTACCATGCAAATGTTTCTGGTCTCACTGGCTATCGGGCTGTGCGCCGGGATGATCACCGGATGTATCGGCGCGGGCGGTGGTTTCATCCTGACGCCGGCTCTGATGAGCGTGGGCGTGAAGGGTATCATGTCCGTCGGCACCGACATGTTCCACATCTTCGCCAAGGCCATTATGGGTACCACGCTGCACCGCAAGATGGGGAACGTGTCCGTCGCTTTGGCCCTGATCTTTGTTATCGGTTCAATCACCGGGGCCACCGTGGGCGGCATCATCAACCGCGGTTTCTACGAGAAGAACCCGGCGTTGAGCGACGCGTTCATCAGCCTGGTTTACGTGATTATCCTCGGTTTCCTTTCCATCTACACCTTCAGCGACTTCCTGCGGCAGCGCAAACACATCGCCGCGGGCACCTCGGCGAAGGCCGGCGATTTGACGAAGCTCGCGCGGGCCGCCCAAGGGCTTAAGATGCCGCCGTACATCACCTTCGACCAGCACGTCGTGCCGGGCGGCCGGCGGATTTCGGTCTATCCCGTCATTCTGGCCGGTTTCATCATCGGGTTCATCGCCTCCATTATGGGTGTCGGCGGCGGCTTCCTGTTCTTCCCGACCTTCGTCTACGGCCTGGGCGTCTCCACGCTGACGACGGTCGGCACCGACCTGCTGCAGATCATTGTCACCGCCGGCTATGCCTCAATCGTCCAGTACGCGGTCTACGGGTTCGTTTTCTACACCCTGGCGATGGGTCTCTTGCTCGGCTCACTGGTCGGCATCCAAATCGGCGCGATCACCACGAGGATGGTGCCGGCGATCGTGATTACCGGCTTTTACGCCCTCACTACCTTTGCCGGGTTCGTTAACCGCGCCTTTTCCCTGCCGGGCACCCTGACCAAGGCCGGGTATATGAGTATGGCCCCGTCTATCTCCAAAGTTTTGGATTCGGTAGGCTTGGTGGTGTTCTTCGCCATTGTGGGCGCCTTCGCCATGTGGGTGCTGGCGTCCTTCTTCGCCAATGCCGGAAAGTACCGTCGCGGCGAGATCGATGTCACTTCCGCTGCCGCGCACGGCCATTAAGGGGGAGGTGCTACAATGACTGCTCAAGCTGGAGACAGACGATACTTAATGGCCGGGATCGCCCTGCTCGCCTTGTTCGGCGTGGTCCTGCTGGTCTTTTTCCTGCCGCTTTTCAACGGCAGGACCGGTATGGAGGCGGCCGACGACCTGTTCAACTCGCTGTCCAAGGGTTCTTCGTACTACATCCCGCAGGTGGCGGACAACGCCCACAAGTACGAGGGCACCGCGGTGGCTTTTAAGGTTAAGGCCGAAGATGCCGAACTCGGCCAGGCGGTCGCCAAGGTCTTTTCGTTGAACGGCGCCAAGGCCGAATACGCGGACGCCAAGGTAACGATTGAAGGGGACATGGGCGTGCTCGCCGCCGCGGCGGCTGCCGACGCCGAAATGCTCTACAAGAACGACATGGCGACCCTGGAGAGCAAGTACGGGATGGATGCCCGGATGGCGGTATACGCCTGGTACCAGGGGTTCAGCGCTCTGCAGAAGTCGGCCCAGCACGACGGTGATATGACTACAGCCTCCTTTGCCAAGAAGGTCATGACCAAGGCTCTGGAACCGGCCTACAACTTTGCCGGCATCCCGGCCTACAAGTTCAGCGAAAAGCTCGCTCTGGCGACCTTCCTGCTTGCCTTCTATGTAATCTACACGATGTGGTACGGTTTCGGCGTGATGTACATCTTCGAGGGGCTGGGCATCTCGGCCTCCAAGGGGCACTAACCCGCAAAAAGACATAGCGCGCCTTTATTCAAAGCCCCGCCATCATTGACGGGGCTTTTTAGTGGTATGCTCGGCATTGGCGCGACCCGTGAGGCAAAAGCTCCGGCGAAGGTGGCGGTTCGATGAGCGGCGCCGGGCAAAGCGAGCCCCTGCCCGTTTAAGACTGCCCAAGGCAGAAGAAGGAGCACCGCAAAGACGCGCGAAAAACCCCGGCGAAACGGACAAACCCCGCCTTGGCGGGGTTTGTCCATAGGGGAAGGAGAAATGTATGGGTAAGAACGGCGATGCGGTTAACTCGCCGTGCTATGCTTCGTGCTTGCCGCCGCTGTGGGCGACAATACCCAGACCCTCGAAGCAGAAGAGGATGCCGAAGCCGTACCAGATGGTGTAGATGAAGTAGAAGACGAGGAGGAAGATCGTGATCCCCATCTGGGCGCTGAGCGGCTTGGCGTGAATTCCATAGAAGTTGTAGGTCGGCTCAAGCGCCTTCTCGGCGATGCCCTTGACGAGGAGCGCTTCCTTCGCCTTGCTCTCGTCGGGCAGCCACTTCTTCTGCATCTGCTTGACGGCATCGTACCAGTAATAGATCACGTCGCGGTCGTTTTTGGCGCCGTACTTGGCAGCCAGGCCGGCGTTAGCGTTGTTTTTGTAGACAGCATCCGCGTCAGCAAGACAGGCCTTCATTACCAGCCCCAGGTCGCCGGAGACCTTTAGCTTACCGTTGCTTTCGGCGACGTCAGCACCGGCTGACTCGAAGAGTTTCGTAGTGACTGCAGCCTGCTCTGCGTCCCTGGTCTTCAGGCTGATTTCAAAGCTCTTACCTTCGAATTTTGCGGCACTCTTAACCTGCTTCGGGATGTAGTAAGCGGAGTTCTTCGCCAGCGAGTTGAACACGTCGTCCGCCACTTCTAGCCCCGTCCGGCCGTTCCACACCGGCCCCACGACGCCGATCAGGACGACGACGAAGGATACCAGCAGGGCGATGCCTATCCATAGTTTTTGCTTGTCGCTCATTATCGCACCTCCTTCTGTAGTCCCTGGTTAATGGCCGGCTTCGGCGGGATGGGTCTCCAGCCACTCCTGGTGGGCCTTGCGGAACTTGGGCAGGTTCACGAAGAACTCGTAGAGAACCCATATGGCGAAGCCGCCGACCAGGATGAAGAACAGCCAGATGCCGACGGTGTCCAAGAGCTTGCCGGTGGCGGCATCAAGCTGGATGTACCCTACCTGGGAAAGCTTTGCCGGCAGGGCGAAGAGACGGTTAACGAAACCGGCCAGGATGACCACGGCGTAAAAACCCCTGATCACGCCGCCCTTGACCACGCTGGTGACCATCGAGCCGATCTGGATGCCGATCAGCGAGCCGAGCAGCAGGCCCATCGCCAGGGTGTAGAAAACGAACCCGTAGATCGCATACTGGAAGATGGAAGCATATGCGGTGGTGAAGATGATCTGCAGAATGTCCGTACCTACCGTGGTAAAGGTCGAAATGCCGAGGCCGTACACGAACATCGGGAAGGTCAGGAAGCCGCCGCCGACGCCCATGATCGCGGCGACGAAGCCCACGATGAACCCGCAGACAATAACCGGGTAGACGGAAATCCTGCGGCCGCCCGGCACGATGTCCTTATCAAAATTGATAAAGGGCGGGAGCTTGAGTTTCTGCATCGCACCCCCGATACCCGGAACTGCGGTGGGGTCGGTGATTTCACCCCTCTTGGCCTTCCTGCTGGTGCTGACGTAGTCGTAGAGGGCGTAGGCGCCGAGGAAGCCCAGCATTACGACGTAGACCGAGTTGATGAAGGCGTCGCTGGCCGCAGGGCTGGATTCGTAGATGGCGCGGTTCAGCTTGCCGCCGAAGGTCACGCCGGTCATCGAGCCGACGACGAACCAGAAGGCCAGCCCCAGGTTCACGTTGCCGAGCTTGCTGTGCAGGACGGTGCCCATAATGGCCTTGGCGAAGATGTGGAGCATGTCGGTGCCGACGGCCATGATACCCTTGACGCCGGCACTCATCAGGGCCGGGGTGAGGATGAAGCCGCCGCCCGCACCGATGCAGCCCGTGATCAGGCCGGCGCACAGGCCGATAAACAGGGACATCAGGAACGCATTCATATTAACGAACTGCGGGGCATAAGCCTTGGAGCCGCCGATAAGTTCGGGCATGGCGGCGAACGAAACCTGCAATCCGAGCAGTAGGACCAGCGGCGCCAGCGCAATCAAAAGCCAGTGACGGCGCCTGGTAAGGATAACCTTGGTGGTCTGGATTTCCCATCCCGCCTGGGCCATCGACATCGCCAGCATGTAGTCGTGGGCTTGACGGGAGCCAGAGGCTATCTTCCTTAGAATGCTCAACGTTTACACCTCCTGATTAGAGTAAGCTGTCGCCAATTAATTAAGAAATGCATAAAGGCCGGATTGGCCGGATCAAAGACGGCTGTCGTTTGATAAACACCTCCTTTCAAATTCTTTTCTCTCGATTTAACCAGCCCCGTTCCCGGAAGGGGGAGCGCGGGTGCTGGACAACAAAAGGCCGGAGGGCATCTTTTCGATGTCTCCGGCCTATCGTCGTTCGATTCGGCGGTAGTGCCAGGCTATTTGAGCCAAGATTCACAACACCTGCGTTAATTATGCAGGAACGCTGCTACAAGGCTATAATTGTGATAAGATTCACTTTTCTACTAGCATACTTAGATAGGTCTGGGAAGTAAAGAAAAAAATTTTTCTTTGGCAGGTACTGGTCGAGCTTTGGAGCGGCAAGAAGCCGCATGTACGATTGAGGGTTACGGCGAAAAAAGAAGCTATGCGGATATAAACACAAAATTATGAAACAAAAGCAACGACCTTGCCAATGTTAAGTCCTCAACGGGTTGCGACTTTGGTCACTAAGTGTATTAGTGAAGAAGAGAGCAAGCCTCTTTACTTTTGCTCGGCGTGGCCGGCCTTTCCTTTGTGCAGCCATTCAAACACCGTCATGGTGCAGACTGCGGCGGCGAGCAGCATGATCGCCAGGTAAATTTCTCGTTCTTCCCGGGTAGCGCCGAAAGGCCTGGTGAAATATTTCCGCGGTATATTCACGCTTTGGTTCGCGGTGCCGACGATTCCGCCGTCCCTGATGGCGTAAACGTGCAGACGGACTTCGCGCAGCGGGCCGCCGGCCGGGATGTACAGCGTGCCGGAATAGGTGTCGCCGTCCACCTCTATGGCGTCTTCAAAATGCCCGTACTTGTGGTCGGCGACCATTTGCTGGACCGCCTGCTTGATACGGTATCCGCCGGCCCCGCGAGTCGATTCCTCGTCGTCATCCGGGACGTTCGCCTCGTGAACCGTGGCCTTTTCCCTGAGTTCTGCGTATTCGTCGTCGATGCCGATTTCCCCGGCGGCCTCGTCCTTGATGTTGTGCCAGGGCGTTGAACTGAGGACTTGGTACAGGGAAGGCAGCCCGCAGACGCGGTCGGGAAAGAGGACAAAGCCTGAGCCGTTTCTAGGGCGCACCGGGTAGTCGACGGGGGGTCCGGTGGCCTTAACCACGACCTGGCAGCCTTCGGGCACCTGACCCCAGAAAGGCAGTGCCGCCCCCTCAAACCTGATCCCGGCGGTCACCTCCGGCTCTCCGGTCTGAATGGTTACCGGCGGCGAGGCGCTGCAGGCTGAGACCCCGAGGACGGCCAACAGGCACAGCCCGATCATCCCGGCGTAGATGATTCTGGACACGGTTCAATTCTCTCCTTCGCCACTCAATGTGCGCCGCACGATCTCCCGCACGTCCTTGACGTTGAAGGGCTTGGTCAGGTAGCCGGTCGCACCGGCGGTAACAAGATCAAGGGCGTTTTCCAGGGAGCCGTGGCCGGTGATCATGATTACCGGGACCTTGTCGTCCAACGCCCTGATGTTCTTCAACAGGGTCAACCCGTCCATTTCGGGCATCATCAGGTCCAGAAGGAGCAGGTCCGCGCCGTCCTGCTTGAACTTTTCCAGCCCTTCGCAGGGGTTCGTGAAGGTGAAGACGTTATGGCCTTCCTTGCTCATGGCGCGTTCCAGGACCCAGCACATCTCCTCTTCGTCGTCGATAACGAATACTCTAGGCGCCATCCGTAACCTCACCTCCCCCCACCGGCAGATAAACAGTCATCTTCATTCCTTTGCCTTCGGTGCTTTCAGCTTTGATGCGGCCGCCGTGCATGCCGATGATCTGGTGGGAAATAGCCAGGCCGAGGCCGCTTCCGCCTTCCAGCTCCTTGGTGGTGTAATAAGGCTCGAAGATGTGGGGCAGGACGTCCGGGGGTACCCCGTGACCGGTATCCTCAAAGACGGTCTTGACCCACTCCCCGCTATGCTGCGTTGAGATTCTGAGCCGGCCGCCGTCGGGCATGGCCTGAACGGCGTTAAGGATGATGTTTACGAAGACCTGCTTCAGCTTTTCCGCGTCGCCGCTGATCGACGGCAGGCGCTGGTCGAGATGTAGGTCCATTTCGATCTTGCGCTGGCGGAGAAGAGGGGCGGTGAAGCGCAGGACCTTTTCAACCAGGACGTTGACATTTTGCGGCTCGATAACGCCCTTGCTGGGGCGGCCGAAGTCGAGCAGTTCGTTGACGATGGCGTGCTGGCGGTCGATCTGCTGGTTGAGCCGCCGGGCGTAATTCTGGATTTCCTTGTCGTCGGCGTAGTCCTCCTCCATTACCTGAACGGTCGCTTTGAGAATCCCCAGGGGGTTGCGCAGCTCGTGCGCGATGCCGGTGACCAGGCGGCCGAGAGCGGCCAGGCAGTCGGACCGTCTTAGTTGCTCCAGCAGAGCTTCCTTCTCGGCCAGGCCCTGCGCCATTTTGTTAACTGCCCGCACGATCTGGCCGAATTCGCCCGGCTGGTCCGGCAGCAAGGCGTGAATATCGTTTTCCAGCTGAAGGACGCCGTTTTTGATCTGGGTTAGCCTGTTGCTGAGGTTGAAGATGATCATGATGGCTCCCAGGGCGCTGATCAGCATTGTCGCTAGGACGGCATAGCGCGTTATCGTCCTGAAGTTCTGCGTCTGGGCGAAGATCGGGTGCATGCGCTCTTCCGCCCAAACGACGGCGATAATCTCGCCTTTGCTGTAGATCGGGACCAGCCTTTCGAGGAACTGGTCGTCCCAGGTCCTGCCGATGCGCGAGATGGCTGTCTGGGTATCGAGTACCTTCTGAATCCCGTCGGCCACTTCACGCCTGATCCGTTCCTCGCGCTGCTTCTGCTCTTCAGGCGTAAACTCCCGGTATTCATGCAGGAAGCCCTGGACGTAAATCTGGTTGTTGTCGACGATGTAGAGCCCGAGACGCACCCCGGGATAGTCCCGCGCAAGGCCACTGGCCACGTCATTGAAGACTGTTTTTAGGACGGCGTTGCGGTCGGCCGAGGTAAGACCTTGTGTATCGGAAAGCCGGCTCGTCACCTGCTGATGAAGAAAGTTGACAATGCTGACCAGCCGCGCTTCTTTGTCGTTGACAAGGATGCGTTCGCTCCTTGTGGCAAAAAAGAGGTCGTAACCCATAACAACCATAGGAGCGATCAGGATCAGGAGCAGGAGAACAACTATCTGGAATTTGAGGCTGTGCCGGCTAAACAGTAGTTGCAACGGTCTGTTTTCCCTCCTGGCCATACCCTGCCTCTTCGACTTCGGCTTCGGCCATGATCCGGGCGGCTTCCTGGAGAACTTCACTAAAGGAGATTACGCCGGTGATCTTTTCACTTTCGAGTACGGGGAGAAACGAGAGATTGCCGCGTACCATTTTGTGTACCGCTTCGCCCAAAGTAGCCGAGCCCTGAACGGTCATGAGGCGAATGGGTCGCATTGCCTGGGCGACTTTCTGGCCCTTAAGCAGGCGTTTGTTCCTGGAACGCCGGGATGCTTCGGCGAAGTCGATAACGTTGCCCTTGGTATATGCAGCTCCGAGGGCCGTTAAATCCCCAATGCTGAGTATGCCGACCGGTTCCCTCCGGCTGTCGAGAATAAGGATGGGATGACACAAGAGTCTTGCCTGTGCCGACTGGCGGATTAGGGTGATGGCGTCCGTAACAGCGATATCTTCCGGCAGGGTCAGGCATTCGTCTATGGGCACTTGCAGCTCCCGAACCAGTTTTTCGCGCGTCATTCCTATCTGCCCCTCTCTTTTGGGCTGTAAGTTTTCTTTGTTGATATTTCTTTAGCAAGAAAGATGCCAGTGATCATGGTACGTTGATTAAAGACCGGGAACCTTACGGCTGCTGGGCTAAGGGCGGACATAACCCTGACGGAATTTAAACAACGCGACAGGTGTTGACGATATATTGACAGTTGGTTGACGCATAACTGTTTAAATTTTGACACCAACTCCCGATTCATTTTAGCATCTTTTGCACGGACGGTTAATCTGCCGAACATTGTAGTTTGTTTAGGAAACACTTATCATATAAACAAGAGTCTGTTCGCCGAGGAATTCTGGTAATGAAGGAGGTTTCAAGGTGTTCAGGAAGATTCTTTTCCCAACCGACGGTTCTAACGGCGCACTGAACACGGCCAGGTATCTTGTCAAACTGCAAAGGGAAATCCCCGATCTCAGAATTACCATGCTGAACGTTTATCAGATTCTTCCCGATATTTCGGGGGAGACATTTATGGCCCCCGGACTGGAAGAGAGTGTCAAAATGATGTCCGAGCGAGCCCTAGAAACTACGCTCCGGGTTTTTGAGGATGCAGGCGTTGATGTCACCCCTGTTTCAAGGGAAGGAGAACCTGTTAAGGAGATCCTGGCGATGGCCGAGGAAGGGCACTACGACCACATTGTAATGGGTTCAAAAGGCAGCGGAACATTTCGCGGGATGGTTTTTGGCAGTGTGGCGCAGCGAGTTCTTCAACTGGCCGACATCCCGGTAGTTATCGTTAAGTAGTTCGGCCAAGGGAAGCGGCTGAGTAAGGAGGCAGGAACGTGCTGAAAAAGATTCTTCTACCCACCGACGGGTCGGATCATTCGCTCCGCGCTGCGGAATATGTGGCCGGCATAATGAAGGAGAGGCCGGCGCTTCAGGTTACCTTATTAAACGTTTATCAAGTCTTGCCCGAATTCGCGACCTACGATTCGCCGGTAGGGCCGACGGGCGCGGTGGCCAGCCTTAAGGAAATGTCCCGGCGTGCCCTTGAGCGGACCAAGAAGGTCTTTGATGACGCCGGGTTGACGGTCAGAATGGTTTCGAAACAGGGGGATCCTGGCAGGGAGATTGTTGCCTTCGCCCGTAAAGGTGATTATGATCATATCGTGATCGGCTCTCGCGGTACCGGAACGCTCAAAGGCCTCGTCTTCGGGAGCGTGGTCAACAAGGTCCTGCATCTTTCCGCCATTCCGGTAATCATCATTAAATAGCACTGAGCATTCGGCATCAGGGTTAAAAGATCCTAAGGGTTCCAAAGAATCCTTAGAACGATGACAAGCCCCGGGTTTCCAAACGAAACCCGGGGCTTTTGCATTCGTTTTTCGATGTTAGACCCTCACGCTGCAAAATGCAGCACCACAAACAATGAAAAACGGTTACAGCAGGTCTGGGTTATCCCCGCGCTCCGTGCTCCGCT